>JBFYPS010000183.1:0-12873 GCA_041303135.1 Crocinitomicaceae bacterium
AAACAGAATAATCACATTTAACTATAAATTTTAATCAATTTATTACTTTTGTCCTTTTTTTGGCAAGACTATTGATTATATTTCAAAAGAAAAATAAAGCTTAAACTAGAAAATAACAAAATGAAAAAGTATAAAATTTTAGCTGTTTCTATGTTCTTTGGAACATTGTTAAATGCACAAACTTTAGAAAGTGCAATTAAGAAGACAGACAACGAAATGTTTGATGCCGCGCGCACTGAATTTAAAGCATTGGTTGCAAAAGAACCAACGAAGGCTGATAATTATTTTTATTTCGGAGAAAATTATTTTAACTCTGATGATCTTGATTCTGCAAATATTATGTGGAAAAAAGGTTTAACAATTGATGCAGTTAATCCATTAAACTTAGTTGGTACTGGAAAGTATCTTTGGTTTAAAGGAGATACTACTGAAGGTAAAAAATTGTTTGTTCAAGCATTGACTTTAACAAAGAACAAAAATGCTGAAATAATGCGTCAAATTGGTTCTGTTTATACAAATGCGCCAATCAAAGCATTGAACCAAGCGGTTACAATTTTGACAACTGCAATTAAGTTAGATCCAAAAAATATTGATGGACACTTGTTATTGGGAGATGCCTTGTTGGAATTAACGCCAACAAACGGTACTGAAGCGATGAAAAGTTACAACAACGCTTTAGACCTTTCTAAACAAGCTAAAATTGTAGTGCGTAAAGCGAAAGTATATCAACGTGCTCAGAATTATCAATTGGCGAATGACTTATACATAGAAGCTCAAGATTTAGATCCAACTTATGCACCTGCTTATAGAGAAAATGCTGAGTTGAATATGAAATTCAATCAAACTTCTAAAGCTGTTGAAAACTGGTTGTTTTATCTTGAATTGAATAACAATGATTATTCTAGATATCGTTATGCAACTTCTTTATTTTCTGGTAAGAAATATTGTGAATCTTTGGGTCAGTTTGAAATTATTCACCAAAATGGATTTGAGAATTTCTACAGTCAACGATTATTGGCATATTCAATTTATGAATGTAATGCGAAGGACCCAAAGGCAGATACTGCGAACTACAGAAAAGGGATGAGTGCAATCAACAGATTTTTTCAAATCGTTCCAGCTGATAAGATAATTGCAATGGATTACAAATACAAAGGTTTGTTATTGTCTAAATTAGGAAGTGATTCTTCTGCAATTTTGGAGTTAAATACAGCGATAGAAAAAGATCCTTCAAATGGTGCTGATTTGTATGGAGAATTATCTAAATTATATATGAAATCAAAAAAATATGATTTAGTAATTTCTTCTTTGAATTCTAAATTAGGAACAGATTCTACAAAATTGACTGTTACTGAATTCAACGATTTAGGTAGAGCTTATTATTTTGGAGCCAAAAATTATTTATTGGCTGATGCAGCATATGCTCAAGTAGCAAAATTATCTCCAACTTTTGCGATGGCTTCTTTGTGGAGAGCAAGAGCCAATGTACAGTTAGATTTGAAAAAAGTGACTTGGGGAGCGAAACCTCATTATGAAAAATTCATTGAGTTGGTTCCAGAAGCAGAAAGAGCAGGGGCTTACAAAAACTTTATGATGGAAGCTGGAAAATACATGGGTGATTATTATGTAAATGGTCCTGCCAAAGACATTGCAAAAGCGAAAGAAGCTTGGGGAATTGTTAGAACTTTAGATCCAGCAGATGCACAAGCAAAATCTTTCTTTTCAACCATAGGAAAATAGATTTTATAAATTGAATTTTTAAAAGGTGTTCGAAAGGACACCTTTTTTGTTTTGTGCATATTTTTCAATTATTTAATTAAGAGTGTTTTATAGATTATTTTCAATTTTATTTTTTAATTTATGATGACCGTAAATAGCTTACGTTCTGCCACTGTAGATTTGTATCATAAAATTAAAAGATATGAGAGCAATTTTTGATAAAATCAACATCGAATCAATTCAGTTTGAATCTGGAAGTCGCGAAGTACAAGTAAATTGTACTGTATCTCAAGGAAATCAAATTTTCAAAAGCGAACTATTGGTGGATCATACAGATCTAAATTTATTGATAGGTAGAATTCAACAATTATCAGAGCAAACAGATGTATTGAGTTGTTTTGATAAATTTGATATGCAAAATGGTCAAGAATATTATTCTTTGGAGTTTCAACGAACAGGACTTGGTGATTTATGGATTGATAATGTTGAATTTGGAAATACATTAAGACAAATTAGAGCTTAAAAAAACCATTTTTTTGCCAACCTTCTGTAAAAAAATACGTTCTTCAATAAAAATGATGTACAAATGCTAAAAAATTGTACATTTGAAGTAAATTATTTCTTTCGGGAAAATTTGTAAATAATTATAGAAAATATGAAATTTAAATCTATTCTTGCTTCTACAATAGTTATTGCTGCAGTAGCTAGTTGTGTTAAACATGAAGTAATTCCGGCTCCTGAGCCTAAAGTTGAATTGGTTTGTCAATTTACAGGTTCCATTGATGGTACTGATGTTGAATGGAATCAAAACGTAAGTGGTTTTTATTTGGAATCAAGCAAATCTAAAATTGTGCCACCGTCAGGATTATCAACAGCGGTTTATTATTCAGAAATTAAATCTTCTGAAAATTTAAGTGCCATGCGTTTAAATATTGGTCAAATGAAATGGGATGCGAATGTAACGGCTGATCCAAATCTAACTGTTTTTAATTCGTTTTTTACAATAAATACGATTCCTACTTACACGCTTGGTGCAGTTTTAACCCCAGCAAACACCGCTGGATTTGAAGTTGCGTTTAGAGACGGAAATGGTGATATTTGGACTACGAAAGACACTGACCCAAATACAATTGAGTTTACAAATATCCTTCAGGAATCTGATAAAACAGGTGATTATTCGAAGTTTGTTGCCAATTTTGATTGTACAGTTTATCATACTTTCATGTATATTGACAATATCGTGTCTCCTCCAGATACAACCTACGTAGAGGAATCACTTCCAATCGTTAACGGAATTTTCAAAGGTTGGTACAAAAGATAAATGATATTTTTTCAAAATATTTTAATGCTGTTCATTTCTATGAGCAGCATTTTTTGTATTTTAATACCTTAGAAAACGAGCATCGATGAGTCATGTACTAAAAATAGCCATTATTGGAGATTTCAATTTCACTTACAACGCACATCATGCGACCAATTTAGCATTGGATCATGCGGGAAGATTTTTGGAAATTGAAGTCAATTATTATTGGATAAAATTAGCTGAGGTAACTCAATTTAAAGTGCAGCAATTTCAAGAATATGATGGAATTTGGATAAGTCCTGGTCCGTACAAAAATATTTTTTTCTTGACAGGAGTCATCGATCAAGTTGTACAAGCCAATTTGCCAACTTTCATTACTGGTGAAGGTTTCAAATCTTTGATTGATGTACTCATAAATCGCTATAATCTTAATCCTAATGGTGAAAAATTGATTTCTGACAATCTTGTAGAGGGTGAGCAATTTGAGCGCGTTGAGGTCGTTCCAAATTCGGATGCACTTATTAAAATTTATGAAAACCATTCACCGATTGAATTAACTTCATCAAGATACAGTTTGTATCCTCAATTGCTTCAGTATCTTTTGGGAGAATTGATTGACATTGAAGGCTATAATCAATTTGAAGAAGCTGAAATCATCAGTTTAAAAAAGTTTCCGTTTTTTGTCGCGTGTGGTTTTTGTCCTCAAATTTCTTCCACAAGAGAAATTCCACATCCTTTGGTTTATACCTTTATTAAAGCATGCATAGAAAAACAAAGAACTACATCATTCTAATTAAAACAATTCGGTTTTAGTTTCGGATTCTTCAAAAAAGGTATCAACGATCAAATTTTTTGATTCTGCAGCATTTACTGCCAACACATCACATCTTTCATTTTCTGGATGACCATTGTGTCCTTTGATCCAAAAGATTTCGATTTTCTTAAATTTTGCATGTAATTTCAAATACCGAAGCCATAAATCTGGATTCTTTTTGTCTTTAAATCCTTTTTTTTGCCATCCAAAAACCCAACCTTGTGAAATGGAATCCACTACATATTTGGAATCTGAGTATATTTTTATAGGATATTGATCTGATTTTAATGCTTCTAGACCAACTATTAAAGCCAGTAATTCCATTCTGTTGTTAGTGGTTCTTCTAAATCCTTGAGAAAATTCTTTTTCCTTACCATTGAATCTTAAGATTGTACCGAAACCACCTGGTCCAGGATTACCTTTGGCCGCGCCGTCGGTGAATATTTCAATACATGCTTCATTCATCATTTTGTTTGTCAGAATAGATTTTAAAATTATTTCTTTCCGTTATTTAGCAGTTGCATTATTTCGTCCAATTTTGGAGATAAAATAATTTCAGTTCGCCGATTTTTGGCTTTTCCCTCAGCTGTTTCATTGCTTGCTTTAGGCGAAAATTCACCTTTTCCTGAAGCTGTCATCCGTGTAGGAAGAACTTTATATTCATCTGTTAAGATACGCACGATCGTTGTTGCTCTTCCAACACTTAAATCCCAATTATCTTTGTAAATCGCCGTCTTAATCGGGTCATTATCTGTGTGTCCTTCGATGAGAATATCAATATCTGGATTTTTTTGAAGTACATCTGCCAACAGTTTAATAGCTTGTTTTCCTTTTTCTTCTATCGCTGCACTTCCAGATTTGAATAGCAGTTTGTCAGACAAGGAAACATACACTTTTCCATTTTTGATTTCAACTGAAAGTTCATCAGATTTAAATCCTAAAAGCGCATTTCTCAAGACATCATTTAGGCGTTTTGTTATAGAATCTTGTCTTGAAATAATAGATTTCATTTCTTTCAATGATTTTTCTCTTTCAGATAGCAATTTTTCTTTATTGTTTAATTCGTCTGATTTCATTTTCAAAGCAGCACTGTATTTTTCTGACTGAGAGATGTTTTCATTAAACAGTTCATTGTATTTTCCTTCAAGATCAGATTTTTGGCTTTCAAGTTCTTTGGTTTTCGAATCTAAACTTGAAATTTGCATCAATAAAGTGTCCTTGTGTGCGTCTTTCAAGGCATTCATTCTACAAAGGGAATCTCTTTCTAAAGTTAACGCTTTCATTCTTTTGCTTCCTTTTAATTTACCTGGAGGAGTTTCACCACATTTGTAAACAGGAGCACAAGCAAAAAGTACTGCGAATAAAGTGAAGAATGCCGAATAAAAAATAACTTTTTTCATATTTGTTAGTTTAATTTTATGTGTTCTGCAATGATTTCTTGATTTAAAAACAAAGATGCATTCTGACCAAAAACTGTTTCGTTTTCAGTGGTCAAATACCTGGTGTTTCCTGTCTTTGAGCATTTTTGTTCAATTTCTGGATGACGTTCCAAATAATCCTGCAATTTTTCTGCAATGATTGCTCCTTGTGCAACAATTTGAACATTCGTAGGAACAATTGATTTAATATAATCTTTCAAAATTGGATAGTGCGTGCAAGCCAAAATGATTGTGTCAATTTGTTGATCTTTCTGTAGCAATTTTTCCACATCTTCCTTGATAAGCATTTTTCCAGCTTCGGTGAAATGTTTATTGTTCTCGATGAGTGGAACCCAAATTGGACAAGCGTGTTGACTCACAACCGTATTTGGTGAAAATTTTCCTATTTCAATGACGTAAGATTCTGATTTTACAGTGCCTTCAGTAGCAAGAATTCCAACATGATTTGTTTTACTTAATTCACCGATCGCTTCAGTACTCGGTCTAATTACACCCAATACACGTTTGGAGGGGAATAAGTTAGGTAAATCTTTTTGTTGAATGGTTCTCAAAGCCTTTGCTGATGCAGTATTACAGGCTAAAACGACCAATTCACATCCTTGATTGAATAGAAATTCTACTGCTTCGAGTGTGAATTCATACACTACATCAAAAGAGCGTGGACCATAAGGTGCTCGTGCATTGTCACCGAGGTATAAAAAATCGTATTCAGGAAGTTTATTTTGCAATTCAGCCAAGATTGTCAAACCTCCATAACCAGAGTCAAATACACCTATAGGATTGAGTTTATTCATGCGCCAATTTCTTGGTTAAAGGTAATAAAAAAAGGCGATCAAAAAGACCGCCTTGAATTTCTATAATTAATGAATTATTTGATTTTTGTTTCTTCTGCATCCAAGCGAAGTAATTCAATCATCACTTCACTTGTCAAATCAGTACCACCTTTGAAATAGATTGCTTGAGATTCGTCAATGATGTAGTTTAATTTTTTTCTTTCAGCTACAATGTCAACCGCTTTTTGCATTCTTTTCAAAATTGGTGCATTCAAATCATTGCTCATGATAGACATTCTTTGTTGCAAATCTTGCTCCAATGTTTGTAATTCTTGTTGTTTCTTTTGCAGTCT
Organism: Crocinitomicaceae bacterium; assembly: GCA_041303135.1. Classification (GTDB taxonomy): domain Bacteria; phylum Bacteroidota; class Bacteroidia; order Flavobacteriales_D; family Crocinitomicaceae; genus JAQVCM01. The sequence continues at coordinate 6,402 of JBFYPS010000183.1, forward strand.
TTCTTCTTCATATTGACGCATAACTGGACTCAATTTTTCTCTTTCAGCCAAGTACTTGTTGTACGCTTTTTGAAATTCTGCTTCTTTTTCAACCAATTCTTTTTCACCTGCAGCTCCAAATTCCTCCAAAGTTTTAATTGCTTCTCTTCTTGAAGGCAATGTATCCAACAATTTAGATGAATTAATATGTCCCATTTTCACTTGTGCATTCAATGCCCCAGCAGACATTATTACCATCAACGCAACTAATAACTTTTTCATTTCTTTTTTTGTTTATTTATCTAATTATTATTTATTGGTAGGTTTTACACCCATTTCTTTCAGAACATCATCACTCAAGTCAAACTTATCGTCGGCATAAACCAGATTACTTTGGTTTGCTTTGTCGAAAACGAAACTGAAATTTTTATTTGATGCCACTTTTTGCATCGCTTCAAATACTTTATCTTGTATTGGTTTAATCAATTCTTGTCTTTTTTGAAAATAATCTCCAGCTACTCCAAATCTCATTTTCTGCATTTCCATGGCTTCTGTTTCTAATTTTTCAATTTCTTCAGAACGCTTTTTTTTCTCCTCAGCAGGAAGCAAAACTTCTTCACGCGCGAATGCTTCTTTCTTTTTTTTCAAGACATCGTAACGATCTTCAATTTCTTTTGTCCAACGTTCTGCCAATTTATCAAGCTTGGCTTTCGCTTCAGCATATTCTGGAACGTTTCCCAAAATGTAGTCTGAATCAATATATCCATACTTCTGAGCTGAGCTGACAAACGATGTGCCAAAAATCAAAAGTAAAGCGAAAATGTATGTCTTCATAATTTTATTTTGCAACAAAAACGCCAAATATAGTGTTTTTATTGTGATTGAAAAATAGCGTATTTAATTATAATTCACCCAAGTTCATTCCTATGGTGAAATTTAACTTCCCGTAGTATCCTTTTTGTGAGATTCCTATATCTGAGGATTTTCCATATCCAGAAGCATTCGGATCAAGTTTGTCGAAGCCCCAACCATAATCTAAACCGAGCATTCCAAACATGGGCAAGAAAACGCGAATACCAACACCAGCAGATCTTTTCACATTGAAAGGATTGAATTTTGCCAAAGTTGGAAATGTATTTCCTGCTTCACCAAATCCAAGTACGTAGAAAGTTGCTTGCGGATTTAAAGAGATTGGATAACGCAATTCAATGGTATATTTTGCAACGATTGGATCTCCTGATGTATTTGATAGTGAGTTGTCTTCATATCCTCTCAAAGCAATAATTTCACGACCACCAAATTGATTTACACCAGTTAATCCACTACCTCCCATGTTGTATCTTTCGAAAGGAGAAAGTCCTTTAGATTGCTTGTATGCTCCCATAAAGCCAAAACCAATCCTTGGCATTAAAACCAATTTTTTATCATTTGTCAAAGGGAAAAACCATTCACCGGTAAATTTAAGCTTATAGTATTCCAAATATTTATAGCGCTCTTGTGCTGTTTGAGAAGAATAATCAACACCTTTTTCAAAAGCAGAATATGGAAGAGAACCTTTTGCTGTGAAAGTTAAATGCGAACCTTCGGTTGGATAAATTGGAACGTTGACAGAGTTTCTTTGCAATACATATTTCAAACTGATATCATTTGCATATCCAGTTGGTAAGTTAGCAAAAATTGAATAGTTGCTGACATCGTAGTATTGGTATGCCAATTCATAATATGCGCTAAAATAGTCATCTGGAATTTTTTTACGTCTTCCCAATCCAACACCAATTCCTGAAATTCCAACGCCACTATAATTTTCGTCTGATCTTGCCAATCCAGTTGATGAAAAGGATGTGTGATTTACCCAAAAAGAAAATGAGTTTGGTTTTTTACCACCTAACCAAGGTTCAGTAAATGAAAAATTGTAACCTTGATAATATCTACCATTTGTTTGACCGCGAATAGAAAGTCTTTGTCCATCACCAGCTGGAAGTGGAGACCATGCGCCCTTTTTCGAAACGTTTTTCAAAGAGAAATTATTGAAAGTCAATCCTAAGGTACCAATCACACGACCAGCTCCATAACCACCAGACAATTCAATTTGATCTGAAGATTTTTCTTCAACAGTTACTTCTAAATCTACCGTGCCATCTTGCGGATTTGGAATCGGAACAAATTGAAGCGCTTGATCATTGAAATATCCTAATTGTGACAATTCACGTTGTGAACGAATGATGTCATTTCTATTGAATAAATCGCCAGGCTTGAATCTCAATTCACGTCTGATAACGTGTTCGTTTGTCTTTGTATTTCCTTTAATTATGATGTTTTTATTGCGTGCTTCTTTGCCTTCAATAATTCTCATTTGATAAGAAATATGATTGTCTTGCACATTTTTTTCAACAGCATTGATTTGGAAGAAAAGATATCCTCTGTCCATGTAGAGTGATGAAATATCACGTCCATCTTGGCTCATGTTTAATCGTTGGTCTAATAATGTTTTGTTGTAAACATCACCGTATTTTATTCCAAGAATTGTATCTAAATATCCAGTTCTAAATTTGGTATTTCCAATCCATTCAATGTCACCAAACAAGTACTTATTTCCTTCTTCAATGACCATTTTAATGGCAAGATTTTTTGCGTCTTTTTGGTAAACAGTATCGAATGAAATAACAGCATCTCTGAGCCCTATCGCATTGAATTTTGCGATGACTGCTTGTTGGTCTCTTTCGTATGCAGATTGAGAAAATTTAGATTTCTTGAAAACGTGCCATGGCGCTTTCTTTTTAGTATCTTTCATGGCCATTTTCAATTTCCAAGTCGGAATTGATTCATTGCCTTCGATAACCAATTCTCCAATTTTTACTTTTTTCCCTTTGTTGATGTTGATTAAGAATATTTCTGAATTGTTCATCAAACTATCTGCTTGTCTTCTAATCTCGACACTTGCAGCATAAAATCCTTTTTCTCTAAAATATCCTTTGATTCTATTTTGGGTTGTGAAAACCAAGTTTTCAGTAATTGTTTTCCCTGAATAGAGTGAGATTTCTTCTCTTATTTTATCTGCCTCTCTTTTGTTAACGCCTTTAAATTTGAATCGAGAAAGTTTAGGTCTTGGTGTAACTGCAATTACAAGGTAAATAATTCCAGCAACTTCTTTGTCGGCATAAATTTCAACATCTGAAAAAATTCCTTCGTTCCACAAATTCTGAATGGCTTTGGAAATTTTTTCACCTGGAATACTGATGTCTTGTCCTTGTCGAAGTCCGGCTATTAATTTAATTGCTTGGTGATCATAGTTATCTGCACCTTCAATTCTGATTGGTCCAATTTCATATTCTTTGGGCTCTTGATAGTTGATCGTTGTTCCACCAATTGATGTTGGTCCACTGCTTGTTTTAAGCGTATCAATTTGACCAAAAACATTTAGTTGAAATAGACAGCAAACACTGAAAATAAAAAACTTAAAATAGTTATTCATGCAAGTTAAATTAGTTGTTCGGATACTTGACCGAATCTTCTTTCTCTTTGTTGGTATTCAAGTACAGCTTTGAAAAGGTCTTCTTCTCTAAAATCTGGCCATAATACCTCTGTGAAATAAAATTCCGTATATGCCATTTGCCATAAAAGGAAGTTGCTTAATCTTTGTTCGCCACTTGTTCTAATCAATAATTCAGGATCAGGAAAATGTTGTGTATTCATTTCTTCATTAATCAATTTTTCATTGATATCATTGGCATGAAGTGCACCATTTTCTACTTTGGCTGCAATATTCTTAATTGCTTCAGTGATTTCCCATCTTGAGCTGTAGTTCAAGGCAAGAATCATATTAATTGTTGAGTTGTTTGCCGTTTTTTCTTTGGCAATTCTAAGTTCGTCTTGACAATCTTGTGGAAGACCAGCAACATCGCCGATGCTCCATAATTTTGCACCATTTTCATTCATGGCTGGCACTTCATTGGCTATTGTTTTAACCATCAAATCCATCAATCCTTCCACTTCATCTTGTGGTCTGCCCCAATTTTCGGTGGAGAAAGCATAAAAGGTAACGTATTTTACACCAATTTTCTTAGCTGCGCTCAGAGTATCTCTAACAGAATCAACGCCAATAGAATGACCAAACAATCGCTCTTGCCCTTGTTTTTTTGCCCATCTTCCGTTACCATCCATAATGATGGCAATGTGTTTTGGCGATTTGGTTAAATCAATTTGCGAAAATATATCCATGTATTTAAGAACTCTTTAGAGAACGAATTTAATGAAAGAATAGTATGTCTGCTAAATTTTTACAATTTTTAAGACATACTTTAATAAAAAAGAGGGATGCGGTTGCCCAAATCCCTCTTTATGTATGTGATGTCTTGCTTATTCAGCAAGAACAATTACTTTGTTATTTAGCATTTCAACTACGCCACCTTTGATACCAACTCTAATAATTTTAGGGTTTTTATCTTCTTCAATTAAAGCGCTTGATTTTTCAGTTCTTTCAAAATTAGAATTTAAATCAATTTTGATAATTCCTTTACCTAGCGCTGAAACAATCGGTGCGTGATTATTCAAAACCTGAAACAATCCATCAATTCCAGGAAATTGAACAGCTTCAACTTCTCCCGTAAAAATTTTATGTTCAGGTGTTATAATTTCTAAATGCATCTTATTTTATTTTAAGTTACGAAAACAAAATCAAAAAGATTAAGCGTTCGTGTCAGCTAACATTTTTTCTCCAGCTTCAATCACGTCTTCGATGTTTCCTTTCAAGTTGAAAGCTGCTTCAGGATATTTATCCATTTCACCATCTAAGATCATATTGAATCCTTTGATTGTTTCTTGAATATCAACTAATACTCCTTTCAAACCTGTAAATTGCTCAGCAACGTGGAAAGGCTGAGAAAGGAAACGTTGAACTCTTCTTGCTCTGTGTACAACCAATTTATCTTCTTCAGACAATTCGTCCATACCAAGGATTGCGATGATATCTTGTAATTCTTTGTAACGTTGAAGTGTGATTTTAACTCTTTCAGCACAATTGTAGTGTGCATCACCTAAAATCTTAGCACTTAAAATTCTTGAGGTAGAATCCAATGGATCAACCGCTGGATAAATTCCTAACTCTGAAATTTTACGAGACAATACTGTTGTTGCATCTAAGTGAGCAAATGTATTTGCTGGTGCAGGATCCGTTAAGTCATCCGCAGGTACATAAACCGCTTGCACTGAAGTAATCGAACCATTTTTAGTTGAAGTAATACGTTCTTGCATCGCACCCATTTCAGTTGCCAATGTTGGTTGGTAACCTACTGCTGAAGGCATACGACCCAAAAGTGCAGATACTTCTGAACCAGCTTGAGTGAATCGGAAGATGTTGTCAACGAAGAAAAGGATATCTTTTCCTTGACCTTCACCATCACCATCACGGAAATATTCAGCCATTGTCAAACCAGACAAAGCAACACGCGCACGTGCTCCAGGAGGCTCATTCATTTGACCAAAAACGAAAGTAGCTTTAGACTCTTTCATTTCATCCAAATCAACTTTAGAAAGATCCCATCCGCCTTCTTCCATCGTGTGCATAAATGCATCACCATATTTAATAATTCCAGACTCTAACATCTCACGCAACAAGTCATTTCCTTCACGTGTACGTTCACCAACTCCTGCAAATACAGAAAGTCCACCGTGACCTTTAGCGATGTTATTAATTAGTTCTTGGATCAATACCGTTTTACCTACACCGGCACCACCGAACAAACCAATTTTTCCACCTTTTGCATAAGGCTCAATCAAGTCAATTACTTTGATTCCAGTGAACAATACTTCTGTTGCAGTAGTCAATTGATCAAATTTTGGAGCTTCACGGTGAATTGGTAAACCATCACTGTTGTCCATTTCATTGATACCATCAATAGCTTCACCAACAACGTTGAATAAACGTCCTTTGATTTTATCACCGATTGGCATTTTGATTGCACTACCTGTTGAAGTTACTGCCATACCTCTCATGAATCCATCTGTAGAATCCATTGAGATTGTTCTAACAGAACTTTCACCAACATGCGATTGTACTTCAAGTACAACGCGTGTACCATCTTGTTTTCTTACTTCTAATGCATCGAAAATGCTTGGAAGTTCAACTCCTTTTTCGAAGCTTACATCAACCACAGGACCGATTACCTGGGATACTTTACCGTGAATATGCGACATTTGGGTGTCTTTTAAGTGTAATTCTCAATTTGGGCGCAAAGATAAGCGTTTTATTTTATAAGAACAATTTATGGATTAAAATTTAATTGAATTTTTGGTGTTTTTTTACCCCTAAAAACAAAAATCCTCGAAATTTTTTAAAAATCGAGGATTCTGAGTTGTAAAATTGAATTTCTATTGTATTACGAAATTGATTGGCATTGTAAAATAACTATCAACATTTTTTCCATTTTTCTTTGCAGGTTTCCAAATGGGCATTTTACTTATTACCCTTTTTGCTTCTGCATCGCATTCTGGACAT
>JBFYPS010000184.1:0-2516 GCA_041303135.1 Crocinitomicaceae bacterium
GATGCAAAAAATTTGTCGAACGAAATTGTCGCCACTTTCGACATGGAAATTTCTGTGAAAGTAAAATAACTAAGCTTTCTTCCAAGCCCTTGTCATTTCTCTTTTTCCTGGAGGACCAGGCAAGGCCTCAATTGTAAATCCTGCCGCTTTTAAATCTCTTTTGACTTGTCCTTTGGCGCAATAAGTGACCAAAATTCCATTAGGCTTCAGTGCATGAAACAATCTTTCAAAATGGGACAATTGCCACATGTCTTCTTGCGTACGTGGACCAAAAGCATCAAAATAAATCAAATCGTATTTTTCAGCTTCGAAGCTAAATTCTTCTAATTTTTGCAAGATTTTGCGCAAGGTGAAATTCGGAGAAATAACCTTATTTGAATCCCAATTAACAGCGTGAATTTTGAGATAATTGGCTTTACTTTCAGCGTTTTCAAAAAGTGAAACATAATCCAAGGCTTCAATTTCTTCGGCACTTACTGGATAAGCCTCTAGCCCATCATAATGTATATTATGCTGGTTGATTTCTGCTGCTTCACAAGTCAAAATGGCATTCAAACCAGTACCAAAACCAACTTCAAAAATCGAAACTTCCTTTTGATCTTTGAAACAATCCAAACCATATTTTAAAAACACATGTTTCGCTTCTTGCAATGCGCCATGCGAAGAATGGTAATTTTCATTCCAATCTGGCATGTGAATAGTTTTAGAGCCATCCGCAGTGACAATTATTTCTCTTTTGACTTGCATGAAACAAAGGTAATGGAAAGATAAACAATTAATAGCAATTGAAAATTTAACTTCTAAATCTTTGATGAAAACAAGTTAATTTTACTTATGCAGACTTAAATTAATAGTTTTAAATTTACGGCCTTGGAAGAGAGGGTTTTAAAGGTGCAGTGAAAATGTAGACTTTTGGAGGAAGCTACGCAACGCTAGTGAAGTAGATCACCGACACTTCCGAAGGATGCAGCGAAGCTAAAATCACGTTTTCAGAAGCTTTTAAAATAAAGCGCACAAAGTAAGAATTTGCTTTCGTGCGAAAATTTGCGCTTTAACTTGATGACTCAGCCTTGAACTTAGCCACAGGCGATCTCAGCGAAGATATTTTTGGGTTCTTTTTGATCAAGCAAAAGGAACAAAAAACGCTTCTACAACTGAAACCTAAACGGCAAATTAAATTGTACTGGAACAATTTCACCACGATCTTCCCCCGGTTTCCAGCGTGGCATTCTAATCAAAAGTTGAATCACTTCCTGATCAAAGTTTTTCGAACCTTCTACAGATTTTAAGATTTGTGGATTCATAATTTCTCCACGTTCATTTACCACGAAAGTTGCATAAACGGTTCCCTGAATATTGTGGCGTTTTTCCCATTTTGGATACTTCAATTTGCTTTGAATGTATGTCATCAACGCTTCCGTACCACCGGGGAATTCCGGCATTTTCTCTACAATCATTCTTGGTTTAGGTTCCATGGAAATGTCACCCATGATAATCAGTTCTGGCTCAACAATTTCTACTTCCATCGCACCTCCCATTCTCGGCGGTTCAATCATCATCCCACCATCCACGGTTCCTTCAACTACCCGGATTTCTTCTCCAAATTTTCTATCAATTTTGGTAAGGTCGAATTTCTCTTTTTTATCAGACTTTTGGCAAGTTTCATCGATGCTAATTTCACCAAGCGTTCTTGTTTGCTCGGTTTTCGGTTTTGTAGGAGGCAATTTCGGATTAGATTCGCAAGCCATCAGCGACAATGTGGCCATTGAAAGTAAGTAATACGATAAATTCGTGTTGTGGTGCTTCTTTTCCAAATCTCGGATGACAATCAAAGTGTCTTCGTGGCGAAAATCCAATTGTGATAATCTCACGTGACCACAAACTTCCTCATGGCGGTGTTCGATCAAATAACTCAAAATCTCATGACGGGATTTTTGCGTAAAATCCACCACAGATTTATCGCAAACGCCGCAATGACGTCCAATCTGACCGATTTTCATTTTGTTCCAATCTTCAGAACACGGAATGGGAATATTGGGTTTCATGGCGCTTACTTTAGAAAATGAAATTACACTTTTCGTTTGAATAAACCTGAGCCAAAGATTCGTTCAAAATAGCATGTGAATCAATGGAATGCTGTTTTTGGGGAAAACTTGATTTTTGAAATGGCAAAAAGTCAGATTTTGCGGGGTGCTGAGTGATTCTAACGGATAAAATCACTTAATGAAAATGGAGTTTTTTTTGGAGCTATTTCCCGCTATCCGCTTTATTCCCGTCCCGATTTCTATGCATAATGCATTGGTAAAAGTAAAATCTTTTTGATGATTAATCATTCTTAAATATTACCTCAACATTCTCGAATTTTTCACTAAATAATTCAAACTTCCCTTTATACCAATTGAATATATATTTTTGATCGCTCAAATAATGTTTATTTTTCTTTTGCTTTCCTTTTCCATTTCTTAAAAAGTAAATTTGTAAGTAATGTTGATTATCTTTATGTTAAAAGTGTCATC
>JBFYPS010000185.1:0-10268 GCA_041303135.1 Crocinitomicaceae bacterium
TCATATTATCGTGGATGGAAATATGGTTGCTAATCCAAAACCAAATCCAGAAGTTTTCTTGAAAGGTGCTGAATCAATGGGTTTTGCTCCAGAAGAATGCGTTGTTTTTGAGGATGCTGAAAGTGGAATCAAAGCTGCTAAAGATGGCGGATTTTATTCTATCGCTGTTGGAAATCCAGAAATTGCAGAATTAGGAGATGTATATTTAAACGATTTAACAGAATTCAAATTAATTTAAGCATGAACAATTTGTTTGAAATAGACGAATGGAAAATCATCGAAAACAAATTCGATGCTAACAAACAAGAACAAGCTGAAAGCATTTTTGCTATCGGAAACGGTAGTTTTGGCCAAAGAGCCAATTTTGAAGAAACCTATTCTGGGAAAAGTTTACAAGGTAGTTATGTTGGAGGCGTTTATTATCCTGACAAAACACGTGTTGGCTGGTGGAAAAACGGTTATCCTGAATATTTTGCAAAAGTCATCAATTCATGTAATTGGATTGGGATTAAAATTGAAATCGATGGAAAAGAACTGGATTTATTCAATGCTGAAATTAAGTCTTTCTACCGTGAATTAGACATGTTTACAGGAACTTTGACTCGTAAGTTTCGCTGCGTAACCACTGAAAATAAAGAATTTGAAATCGTTTCGACTCGTTTTTGCTCCATGCACAATGAGGAAATCGCTGCAATAAAATATTCAATTACTCCCTTGAATTTTTCTGGAAATGTGAAATTCACGCCATACTTGGATGGAAATGTAAATAATTCAGATTCAAACTACGACGAATTTTTCTGGTTGCGAGATACTGAAAGAGTTGGCGTAAAGAAAGGTGTGGTAAGTATGCGAACGAAAAAAACCAACTATTTAGTTTCAACTGCCATGCGATTCTCCTTTTGGGAAGAAGAAACTTTGTTGGAAATTCATCCAAATATCAAACAATCAGAATTATACGTTGACAATCATTTCGAGCATTTTTTAGAGCAAGGAAAAAAATACACGCTCAAAAAATATGTTTCCATTACATCAACCATAAATCATTCAGAATTTAATACCGTTGCAGCTGCAATCAATCAAGTAACTGAAGCTTATAAACTTGGTTTTGATGCTTTACATGAAGCGCACAAGGAAGCTTGGAAACAGATTTGGTTGAATGCTGATGTAAAAATTGAAGGCGATAAATCTGCTCAACAAGCGATTCGTTTCAATATTTTCCACTTGTATCAAACTTACACTGGAAACAATTCGAAATTGAATATCGGCCCAAAAGGATTCACTGGCGAAAAATACGGCGGTGCAACTTATTGGGATACTGAGGCATATTGCATTCCTTTTTTCCTAAAAACTGCGCCACAAAAAGTTTCAAGACAACTTTTAAAATACCGCTACAATCAACTAGATAAAGCGATTGAAAATGCAGCAAAATTAGGATTCACTGAAGGTGCAGCTTTGTATCCAATGGTGACGATGAATGGTGAAGAATGCCACAACGAATGGGAAATTACTTTTGAAGAAATTCACAGAAACGGTGCAATTGCATTTGCTATTCACAATTACGAAAGACATACAAACGATTGGGAATATGTGCGTGAATTTGGACGCGACGTTCTAATCGGAATTGCCAGATTTTGGGCGCAAAGATTCAATTGGTCAGAAGACAAAAAACAATTTGTCATGTTAGGTGTTACTGGTCCAAACGAATATGAGAACAACGTGAACAACAATTGGTACACCAATTACATTGCAAAATGGTGTTTGACTTACGCGCTAGAAGTGGAAGAAAAACTGGCAGATAAAAGACAAATTTTACGTGAAGGAGAAAGTGAATCTTGGAAACATTTAATTGCAAATATCTATTTGCCAAAAATGAAAGATTCTAATATCTTTTTGCAACAAGATAATTTTTTAGATAAGGTTTTAATGAACGCATCAGATCTTCCTGAAAATGAAAGACCAATCAACCAACATTGGTCATGGGATAGAATTTTGCGTTCAGTTTTTATAAAACAAGCAGATGTTTTGCAAGGAATTTATCTCTTTGAAGATCATTTTTCAATGGATGAAATCAAGGATAATTTCAATTTCTACGAACCAAAAACAGTTCATGAATCATCGCTTTCGCCTTGTATTCATTCTATTTTGGCCGCAAAAATTGGAGATAAATCAACTGCTTACAAAATGTACTTGCGAACTTCAAGATTGGATCTTGACGATTACAACCGAGAAGTTGCAGAAGGATTACATATCACGAGTATGGCTGGAACTTGGATGAGTATTGTTGAAGGTCTTGCAGGAGTTAGAGTTCAAGGTGAAAACTTGGTTTTGAATCCAACTATTCCTGATCAATGGTCAAAATATGAATTCAATATTTTTCACTTAAATCAACCGTTGAGTTTGACGATTTCAAAAGAAAATATTTCGATTGAAAATAAAGGCGAAACAAAAGTTAAAGCAATAATAGATGGTCTATCAGTTGAAATACTTGCGAATTCAACGATTGAAACAAAGTTAAAAGTGCTTGCTTAGATCTGATCGAAGTAAATTAAATTATTAAGAAGATTAATTTTTAAAGTATGAGAAATTCGTTCATTCAAACAAAAATTACAGGAATAATTATTTTTCTTGTCCTGAATTTATTTACTTCAAATCTAAAAGCACAAACCAATAATCCAAGGAGACAAGTTGTTTTACAAGGTTTTTGGTGGGACTATTGGAATAGCAATTATCCAAATGGTTGGTCAAATTATTTGGTTGAACTCGCCCCAAGGCTTAAATCTTTGGGAATTGATGCCGTTTGGATTCCGCCAACAATCAAGAATACTGGAACAAACAGTGTTGGATATGCACCTTTCGACCATTACGATTTGGGAGATAAATACCAAAAAGGAAACGTTAAAACCAGAATGGGTGACAAAGACGAATTGCTCAGAATGGTTGCCGTTTTGAAAGCAAATGGAATTGATGTCATTCAAGACATAGTTTTAAATCACGTTACAGGTGCTGGTTCTGGAACAGGTCAAGGTGGACAAGATGCAACTGCGATGGACGATGGAAGTACCAATAAGTATAAAAATTTCAGATATACTTGTTTTGATACTCCTGCAACGAATGAAACTGCCGCTAACTATTTGAATAGAGAAGGCAGATTTCCAAAAAACTGGACGAACTTCTATCCAAATGCGAGCAATCCTTGTTGCACAAATCCAATCAATTCGCCCTATTGGGGTCCAGATATTTCCTATGAATCAACTGCTTTTGGTACAAGTGGAAACGCAACATTCAATCCAAATCAAACTTCAAATTACATGCGAGATAATATGCGAGATTGGATGATTTGGTACAAAAAACAAGTTGGATGGGATGGTGTCAGACTAGACGCTGTGAAACATTTTCCAACTTATGTAGCTGAAGATTATTTATGGAACATCCAATTTGGTTCGCTGTGGGCAAATGGCGGTGAAGATATGTTTGCCGTGGGCGAATGGGTTGGCGGAACCTCAGAATTAGACGCATGGGCTTCATCGGTGCAAAGCAGGGCTGGAACATTTGATTTCGGTCTTAGAAACGCACTCGCTGGAATTGTTTCAGGAAACGGAGGATTTGACTTGGGAACAGTTCCAAGTTATCAGCAACAAAATCGCTATAAAACAGTTCCTTTTGTAAATAATCACGATACTTTCCGACCAGAAAAAGACGCCAATGGAAATTATATTGGTTGGGACACTGGCAATGAACTCGCTCCACACGTTGAACCAAATGATGGTAGAAAAAGTGTAGTACATGCGATTATTTTAGCGGTTGATGGTGCTCCTCAAATTTTCTTTGAAGATTTATTCAATATTGGTTATTTGGGTAATCGCTTAACACATTCGCCTTCAGATGAAACGGAATTACCTGTTTACAGCGACATGGAAAATTTGCTTTGGTGTCACCAAAATTTGCACTTCAAAGAAGGAAATTATTTGGTGAGATGGCAAGCTGCGGACGCATTGGTAATCGAAAGAGAAGGTAAAGCATTGGTTGCTGTGAATGATCAATGGACCACTTGGCAAAATTTAGTTGGTGTTCAAACTGCTTGGAGCGACGGAACGATTTTAACTGATTATTCAGGTGCTAATGGAACCAATACCATTACAGTTTACGGTGGAGGAAAAGTCGATATCTCAATTCCACCATGTGATGGAACTGCCCTTTTAGGAAGAAGAGGTTATTCAATTTGGGCTCCAACTGGAATTACAACGAATTACAATCAGCCTAATAAAAGAATTACGCAAGAATGGGAAATGGCTGGTGATTTGGGTGATAGACATAATTTATCCTTAAAACAAGGAGGAGCGCTTCCTGATAATAACGACCAATGCAGAGTTGTAGGTAAAATTTTCGTCAAAGCTGGCGAAAAAGTAAAATTGGAATTGTATCCTGAAAATGCAAACAATTCAATCACTGTTTTGTATGCAGATAAAGACTGTACCGTTTTTGATTCAATTTCTGCCGCTGGAACAATTGTCGATTCTATCGTACCTACTTACAGTGGATGGTTGACTATTAAAATCAAAAATACAACTGCAACACAAACAGGTCAAAAATGCTGGGTAAAATTGAATTATATGGCACCAGAAGTTGTTGATCCAACTGTTACAAAAACCAATTGTGCTTGTGTGATTTCCTTTGCAAATTTGGAAGAAAGCGAAATTTCAACGAACAATATTTATCCAAATCCAACCAACGATATTTTGAATGTCACTTTTGAAAAAGTGCTTTCGGAGAAAATAAACATCAATTTCATAGGAATGGATGGAAGAATGTTGGAACATTTTGAATTGAATGGAGGAAATGATGCTTATCAATTGTCAACAGAAAAATTGAAACCAGGCGTTTATTTTATTGAAATGAATCAAGGAAATCAAACTTTCCGTCAACAATTTGTGAAATTGTAAGTCTAAATCTATTTGTCCTTTTCTGATAATTTCTTTCACTCAAACAAATCAAAATGAGTGAGAAATATTGAATTTTCAATACTTTCATTTATTGGTATTTTTTAACAAAAATACTTAGTGTCAAATGTACACTTACTTATTTAATATTGTATATTTGTTAGGAATACAAGTAACAATTTAAATTGAAAGATTATGAAAATTGGAATCAACGGTTTTGGACGCATTGGGAGATTGGCTTGCAGGGTTGCAACCATGAGACACGATATAGAAATAGTAGCGATTAATGATTTGTTAGACATTGAATACATCGCATATATGTTGAAATATGATTCAACACATGGTAAATTTCAAGGAAAAGTTGAAGTGCTTGACAACAAACTTTTTATTAACGACAAAGAAATTCGTGTCACCTCAGAAAAGAACCCTGAAAATTTAAAATGGGATGAAGTTGGTGCTGAAATCATATTAGAGTGTACTGGCTTATTTTTGACGCAGGAAGATGCTTCCAAACATCTAAAAGCAGGTGCTAAGAAGGTAATTTTATCCGCTCCTGCGAAAGATGATACACCAACATTTGTGATGGGTGTAAATCACCTCAATTTAAAAGCAGATCAAAATATCATTTCCAATGCTTCTTGTACAACTAATTGCTTGGCACCCATTGCGAAAGTATTGAATGATGAATTTGGAATTTTAGAAGGATTGATGAGCACAATTCACGCGGTTACTGCAACACAAAAAACGGTTGACGGACCTTCGCACAAAGATTGGCGAGGTGGTCGAGGTGCATTTCAAAATATCATTCCATCTTCTACGGGAGCAGCAAAAGCAGTTGCCTTAGTCATTCCTGCATTGAAAGGAAAATTGACAGGAATGTCATTTAGAGTTCCAGTTGCTGATGTTTCTGTAGTTGACTTGACTGTAAGATTAGAGAAAAGTGCGACCTATGAACAAATCTGCCAAGCGATGAAAAAAGCTTCTGAAGGTGATTTAAAAGGAATATTGGGATATACCGATGAGGCCGTTGTTTCTTCAGATTTTATATCCGATGCTAGAACTTCCATTTTTGATGCAAAAGCGGGGATTTCACTCAATGAAAACTTTGTGAAAATTGTGAGTTGGTACGACAATGAATGGGGATATTCAAACAAACTAATTGATTTAGCAGTACATGCATATCATTTGAAATAAACTAAAAGGCTCTGTAAAAGGGCCTTTTTCAATTAACAATGTATTTCAAGGTTTGAATCACTTCTTTGGATTGGTCATCTACTAAATGAATCAAGTACATTCCAGAGGCAAAACTCTGATTAAGATGTAACATAATATTTTCGCTTTTAACATCAAAATCCTGCTCAAAAATCAATTGGCCCAACAAATTAAAAGATTGGAGTTGCAATTTTTTAGAAATTTGATTTCCTGATGAAACAACGCAAATAATTTCTGCAGAGGCATTTGAAAAGCAAAATAATTCGTATTCATTTTGACTTGAACAATTCAAATAAATAGGATCAAAATATTCAAATTTTCCATCCAAATCAGTTTGCTTCAATCGATAATAAGCACTAAATCTTTCTTGTTCATCTTGCAAAAAATAATTTAGTTGATGCGTAGAATTATTCCCCGCAGGAATTGAACCAATCAGTTGCCACTCGAAGCCATCAAAGGATTTTTCAATGTCGAAGGATTCAGTTTGATTTTCGCTCGCTGTGGACCAAAAAATTTGAACTCCATCAGCCTCGCAGGAAGCACCAAAGTTTAAGAGTTGAATTGGAAGATAAACGGGATCTGTTAACGTATATTTAGCAATATAATTATTCCCGAAATTGGAAATATATCTTGTTGTTCCGCAGCCACTGGTTGAAGCGTCATCACCATAATATTCAAAATAAACTTCAATGGCATAGTTTCCAGCATCGAATGCTGTAAGATCAATACTTGAACTAAAGGTTGCCCATTTTTGGTCATTGCCACCACAGGGACCAATTCCATCAGTGAAAACACCACTGCTACAATTTGCCTTAAAAGGCAACGAAATACTTGAAAAAATTGGGCTTCCAGGTCTAAATCCATCTAGATAAATGGTGTAATATAAAGTGCCTCCACAAACATTTGACCAACTGTCTTTCCAAGTTTTAATTTCGCCCCCACTTAGTTTTAAATCACCTGAATTTTTAACAAAAGAACCAAAATTGACACCATCAAATACGGTTGAACAAGTTGTGTTAATACAATTTACTCCAGAACCTGAAGTGTTGTAATTCAAAGCAGATGTGGTAGTTATATTTACAGCCGAAGCGAATTCACCGAAAGTCGATAAACTCAGCTTATAAATAAGCAGACAAATTAGTAGCAATAAGAATTTCATAAAACAAAAGTTTAGGAAATTATAATTAGTTTTTACTCCTTTATAAAAATCTGGTTTGTGAATCCACTGTTTGTTTCAACTAGAAGCAAATACGTTCCTTTTTCAATAGATTCAATATCCATTTGCGAACTAAAAATACCAGCATTTACATTAGCTAATTCTTTTTCAAGAACCAATTTTCCATTTAAGTCAATGACCTTCAAGTTTACTTTACCAGCATCTTTCAAATCAAATTTCACTTCAATTTCATTGGTAGCAGGATTTGGAAAAAGATTCATTTCAAAACTATTTTCCATTAATTCTTCTAAACCAACTGTTGATAGAATTTCTGGTTTTGTCAATTTAGTAGTGGTATAAACCTTGTATTCAGCAGGTTTTAAAGTAATCGAAGTTGATGTTTGGGTTACTTGTAAACTATCGCCCGTGTAATATTCATACCACCATCCTTGTTGGGGAAAAGATACCGCTACAGTGCCATTATTTACTGCAAAATTACCCAAAACTACAGCATCCATCGTAGGATGCGTATAAGTCAATCTCTTAATTTGAGCTGAAAGTGAATATTGCAATGTGCCAGATTTAAACACTTCATTTTGTGTTTTTAATTTAATTGTTGCGCTATAAACATCATACAATTGTCTTCTGTCATTTTGAAGGAAATAATTCCAAAGAATTGGTTTGTTACAAACCCTACAACCAAAGTCTATTGAATAGTCGTAACCCAATTCTCCAAATTGCCAAATCATTTTTGGTCCAGGTGAAGTCAACATCAAAACCGCAGCCGTTTGAGCTCTTTGCAATGCTACAGGCAAATTATCTTTAACAGTGTGAGCCAAATTTGACACACTTCCAAACTCCATGGCCTCAAAAACACCACGTTCTTCATCATGACTTTCGATGTATGTAATTAAATGCGGATTTGTCCAACCGCGAGAAGTATAAATTCCATTTGAAAAATTTGAACTGCTACCTTTCATTGCTTGATGGTATTCATAAGTCAAATTTCCCCAAAGCATCATTCCATAATCAGAAAGAATTTTTTCTTCGTTGTTGTCTGCCCAATGTTCCAAAATAATATATGCTTCTGGATGAGTTGCCCAAATTGTATCAGCCATTCTTTTCAAAATGTCTATTCTGGTGTTACTATAAGAATTTCCACTATTTACAAATCCTTTCGTATAGTCAAATCTATAACCATCTATATGGAATTCATTCAACCAATATTGATTGATTCTATCTATATAATTTTTAGTCGCTTGCGCCTCATGGTTCAAATCATATCCCCAGCAATATGGATCGTGTGGACAAATAACGTTAAACCAAGGATTATTTGCTGCAGTTCTATTGTTGGCAGCATCCCAATACATATTTACCATTGGATTTTGTCCAAAAGCGTGATTCAACGCAATGTCCATAATTACAGCGATGCCTTTTTCGTGACAAATGTCAACGAATGATTTAAAATGCTCTGGCGTACCATAATATTTATCAAGCGCCATGTGAAAACTTGGATTGTAGCCCCAACTTTCGTTATTTTCAAATTCATTTACAGGCATTAATTCAATGGCATTGATTCCCATATTTGCCAAATATTGAATTGTATCTGCCAAAGTTTGATAGTTGTGCGTTGAAATAAAATCGCGAACCAATAATTCATAAATGACTAATTCCTTATTTTGTGGCTTTGTAAAACCGTCATTTTGCCAATTGAATGTTGAATTATTCGTTTTAAACAATGAAATAAAACCTTCAGTCAAACCTGTTGGATAATCATAAGGATCAGGATAAACAGCTGAAGGAATATTTCCGTCATTAGATTTGTCAGCAACCAACATCGAATAAGGATCTGCCAATTTCAAATTGCCATCGATGTAAAATTGATAACCATAAACCACATCTGGGCTCAATCCCGAAATTTGCAACCACCAAGTATTTCCATCAACAGAGCGATTCATGTGGTTTGTAATACTTGGACTCCATTCATTGAAATCTCCAATTACATAGATATTGTTTTTTTCAGGTGCAAAAAGTCTAATTATAACGGTATTATCATCTATTCTATTCAAGCCATCAACTGTATTTGCAGGAGGATCAATTGAATTAACGGTGGGATTTACTACGTAAATAACTGTATCGATAATTATGTCGGTCCCGTTATCAGCAATAAACTCAACAATATGATCACCAGGTGTATTGGCAGTTATCGAATAACTCAATTCTTGGGCATTGTTTACAGAATTAACCAAAATTCCATTGTCTTTCAATGATAAATTTGCAGTTTGATTGGTTTTTCCAATAATAGGAAGTTGGTCGTTTAAATTGACAACTGTATTTAAAGTAGGTTCAAATATTTTTGAGAGAAAACCAGCATTTGAAGGATAAACATCATAAAGAATATCACTTCCGTCTGCATTTCTACCAACAATAGTACCTGCTGCATTTCTAAATACAAAAGCTAATTTATTGACAACCGTTCCGACTGGAAAACCGTAAAAAGTACTAATATCAACTGTGATTTGGTGTGTATTATTTCCAATATTAGTCATTGCTACATTGGCATCAGCTGTTCCCCAAACCCCTTGGACATATTGCCAATTGGTGTTGGATGTACTGGTGCTTGTTATCAACCCCATATGCGCATAAATGGTTGAAACTCCTGTCAATGCTGCATTTCCTTCAGTAGCTTTGTAAGTAATTGTAACAACATCACTCGCTGTTGGAAAAGCTGGAGAAACACTAATTACCTGTGCTACAGTAGTAAAACCGATAACAGAAAAACTCAATAGAAATAATAACTTTTTCATAATTGATAATTTTAAGGCTTTTGATCGAAAGGTAGATTTATTTTAGGAAAAAAAAGCCTAGGCAAAAACCTAGGCTTTCAATCAAAAAGATTCTAATTATTTTTTAGAAATTTTTCCAGTTGTAACATTGTTACCAACTTTCACTTGGTACATGTA
>JBFYPS010000186.1:0-7465 GCA_041303135.1 Crocinitomicaceae bacterium
CCATAATAATGCAAAAAACATCAAACATCCAACCCACAAAACAATGTTGTGTTTGTGATAAAAAACTATTTGGTCGCTCTGACAAAGTTTTCTGCGATATACATTGCAAAAATAAATATCACCAATCAGTGCGAAAACAGACTAAATCTGCTGCGGCAAATACGGTTAAAATCTTGAAAAAAAACTATGTTATTTTGTGCGAATTACTAGGTGACAATTGCAATCGTTTCAAGATCAAAAAGATGAAACTTCAAGAAAAAGGATTTAACTTCGAAGTCATTTCTGGAATGAACCAAAACAAATATGGAATCAAAATGGAAATTTTTGAATTTTCTTGGTACTTCGCGGCTAGTAACAACATCATTGTACTACAAGAAAGAGAGCAAAGCAAAATTTCTCCTTACATGTATAAAAGATGGAAAATGCAACTAGAACAGCTACAAACAGAGCAGTTGTCGATTTAACCAAGAATCTAGATTGAATTTTTATTTTTAATAGTGAAAGAAACGCCTAGTCCCAGCACAGATTTAAACTGAGTTCTTGGACCAACTCGACCTTTAATATCAGTGACATCAATATCATCATCATACAACAAATTCCATTGTAAAGATGATGAAAACCATTTGTTTACTTTGAATGTAAAAATCACTTCGGTATTTACATCCACGTTTTGTGGATTATTGATGTAATTGGAGAATAATTCCAATCTCGATTTCATCTCAATATTTTTGGCAAGTTCTTTATTGAATCGCATTTTGAAATAAGCACCGTATTCGCTTCGAACTTTTTTACCAGCGACCAAAACATTTCCCAATGCATCTAATTCTGCCTTTTGAACACCAAAAGCCCCTGCATTTGCTAAAACTTGATCATTGACAATCGTGAATTTTGATGCAAGTGGAGAAAGAAAAATATTGAAATTCTTATCTGGCGCAAATTCAATTCCCAATGCTGAACTGACATAACCTGGAGCTAGAAATTTAGAAGTTCTAATAGAATCATTTGGGAAAACAAATCCATCCAACATTTGGGTTTTGAATCCTCCTACTAAAGTATAAAACCATTTATTCTTGAACTCATAACCTAAAGAAGTTGCAATATCAATTTTATCATCGGTTTTTTGAAGTTTGGCTCCAGAATTAGTTTTATCTAAAAATCTTAACCCTCCTAAAGCCAATTTTAAATCATTGTTCCACTTGATATTTGACTTTCTGTAGGTCGCACTTGCATCTAAAAATCCCAACATTGAAATGTTGTTTCTACCTCCTGCAGACCAATTCACAAATGAACTTTGTGAACCATTAATTCCAAAAAGCATCTTTGAAGTCCAATATGAACTATCAGTTAAAATACTGTTTAAGGGAACTGTTTCCTGTGATAGTAATTTTGAAGTATTGAATATTACAATGACACTAAGTAGTACAAATTTCATTTTTGATTTTTTTAAAAACGGCAAAAATATGGTTTTGAATTGATTTTTTAAAAATAAAATGCATTTTTGAAATGCAAATAACTCAATTAATATGTTTTTCTTTATTTTCAATCTTTTTCAACGCTTATTTTATTAATTTCGTAGCCTATTTACGAATCGAAAAAAAGTAAAAAATATAAAATGAAAAAAGAAGTTTTTATCATTTCCGCAGTTAGAACACCTATCGGTGCATTTATGGGCGGATTATCAACAGTTTCTGCTACCCAACTAGGTGCTGTTGCAATCAAAGGTGCATTAGCAAACTCTGGTTTGAATGCAGAGCAAATTGATGAAGTTTTCATGGGAAATGTACTTCAAGCTGGTGTTGGTCAGGCTCCTGCTCGCCAAGCAGCTTTGGGTGCTGGTTTGACAAATGAAGTTCCTTGTACAACAGTAAATAAAGTGTGTGCTTCTGGAATGAAAGCAATCATGTTGGGTGCTCAAACTATTTTAGCTGGGGATAATGAAATCGTTGTTGCTGGAGGAATGGAAAATATGTCTCAAACTCCTCATTACATCGATGGAAGAAACGGCGTGAAATTTGGAAATATTACCATGTTAGATGGTATTACGAAAGATGGTTTGTTGGACGTTTACAGCAAAGTTCCTATGGGGAATTGTGCTGAATTGTGCGCCAAAGAATATGAATTCTCTAGAGAAGACCAAGATAATTTCGCAATTACTTCATACAAACGTGCTGCTGCTGCCTGGGAAGCTGGTCGTTTTACTGAAGAAGTTGTGCCAGTTGCGGTGCCTCAACGAAAAGGTGATCCAATAATTATTTCAAAAGACGAAGAATATACAAACGTTTTCTTGGATAAAATTCCAGGTTTGCGTCCTGCGTTTGATAAAGATGGAACAATCACTGCGGCAAATGCTTCGACTTTAAATGATGGTGCTTCTGCATTGATTTTGGCTTCTGCTGAAGCGGTTGCAAAATACGGTTTGAAACCAATCGCAAAAATTGTTAGTTATGCTGATGCTGCTCAAGCACCAGAATGGTTCACAACTGCACCTTCAAAAGCAATTCCAGTGGCGCTTAAAAAAGCAGGATTGGAAACTACGGATGTTGATTTCTGGGAGTTAAATCAAGCTTTTTCAGTTGTTGGTTTGGCGAACATGAAAATTTTAGGATTAAATCCTGAAAAAGTGGATGTAAACGGTGGAGCTGTTGCTTTAGGTCACCCACTTGGAAATTCTGGTTCAAGAGTTATCGTAACTTTAATCAATGTTTTGAAACAAAATAACGCTAAAATCGGTGGTGCAGCTATCTGCAATGGTGGTGGAGGTGCTTCTGCGATGATTATTGAAAATATCTAGTACTTTTATAAAAGCAATATTAAATAGGATTTCAAATTTTGAAGTCCTATTTTTTTGTCAAAATGCCAAGTGTGTTTATCTTGGTAATCTACACTTTTGTGTTGAAGAAATCTAAATTTCTAGTTTGCCTCGCCTCGATATTTGATAAATATATGAGCCCAAATTGACCTTCCCAATCTGACCATTAGTGGAAAAAAAATGCCAAAAGCAACAATCATCAATCCATAAGTGTACCAAACATTCAATGATTCCGCTGCAATCGCTGTGAATAAAAAGGGGGTTTCAATGATTACAACAATCGGATAACTCGCCCACAAGGCTCCAATCCAAAATCCTGGTTCAATCTCATATTTTTGTCCACATTTTGAACAATTTTCATGCATATCAAGAGGATTGTGATAAACAAATAATCCTCTTTTTTTAAACATGTTTTCTTGCCTACAACTCGGACATTTCAAAGTTAAGATTGAGCGATAAAATCCGATTTGTTTGCTTTTTTTCAATTTGGTTGGTTTTATTTTAAAACGCTTTCATACAGTGTTTCATACATCGGAAGAATTTTCTCCAAAGTAAAATCCTTCGCCCTGTTCAATGCATTAACTCTAAATCTTTGCAAATTCTCATCAGTTGAAAGGATTTTTAAAGCATTTTCTGCCATATCATCTACATCGCCAACATTCGACAAGAATCCTGAAACACCTTCAACATTCACTTCCGGTATTCCACCAGTATTGGAAGAAATTACCGGCACTCCTTCGGCCATTGCCTCCAAAGCTGCAAGTCCAAAACTTTCTGTTTCTGAAGGTAAAATGAATAAATCACTTATTTCTAATACATGACTCGTATCTCTAACTTTTCCTAAAAAAATAATTCTATTGCAAATTTTCAATTCTCGCGCCAAATGCTCTACCATCGCTCTTTCAGGTCCATCTCCTGCTAAAAGCAATTTGCATGGAATTTTTTCATTAACTTTTGCAAATACTTTCACCACATCGTCAATTCTCTTAACTCTTCTAAAATTAGAAATGTGCGTCAATATTCGTTCATCATCAGCCGCATATCGTCTTCGTTTTTCTAAGTCAATTTCAGGCAAATTGTCTTCAGAATTGATAAAATTTGGGATCACATGAATTTCTCTAGTGGTTCCAAAATGCTTGTATGTATCGTCTTTTAAACTTTGTGATACAGCTGTCACCGCATTCGATTGATTCAAGCAAAAGGTAATAACTGGTTCAAATGAAGGATCTTTCCCAACCAAAGTAATATCCGTTCCGTGCAACGTTGTTATGAAAGGAATTTCAATTCCTTGTGATTTTAAAATTTGTTGTGCCATGAATGCAGCAGATGCATGCGGAATCGCATAATGTACGTGCAATAAATCTAATTTTTCATATTTCACAACATCCACCATTTTAGATGCTAAGACAGTTTCGTAGGGTTGAAATTCAAATAACGGATAATCTGTCAAAGAAACTTCGTGGTAATAAATGTTCTCCCGAAAACTGCCGAGTCGAACGGGTTGTGAATAAGTGATAAAATGAATTTCATGGCCTTTCAAAGCCAAGGCTTTTCCTAATTCTGTGGCTACAACACCACTTCCGCCATAAGTTGGGTATAATACGATTCCGATTTTCATTTGTAGCTTTTTTCTGAAGATAATTGAACTATTTTTTAACTGCTTGGTATATTACGCTTTGTATTTCTGTTCTGATATTCATATCCCTGATTTTCCAGTTTTCAGCACTTGGATAAACTCGATTTGACAAGAACACATAATTGATTCCATAAGCTGGATCTGCCCAAGTGAAAGTACCTGTAAATCCTGAATGTCCATAACTTTCTTGCGAAACCAATTCACTTGTTGGACCTCCTTTGGCGCTTGATGTTGGTCTGTCAAAACCTGCGCCTCTGCGATTTCCTGTAAATTGCGCTTTCGTATATGCTGCTATAACACTTTGATCTATCAATTGTTTGCCCATATAATTTCCTTTGTTCAAAAACAATTGCATAATGGCTGCTAAATCTGCTGAGTTGGCAAAAACTCCTGCGTGTCCACCGACACCGCCCAACATCGCTGCTCCTGGGTCATGTACATGTCCGCGAATAACTTGTCCACGGAAATCTTTGTCATTTTCTGTTGGAACAATTCTTTCATAAGCGAAATAACTCAATGGCGTATAACGAATATTCTGAAGTCCCATCGGATTGTAAAGTTCTGCATATAAATATTTGTCTAATGACTGACTTGTTTGTTTTTCAATTATTTTCTTAACGAAATAATATCCCAAATCTGAATATTCATACTTTTTGACTGAATTCAATCCGCTGTTTAATATGCGTTTGTAAAGCGTGTCAGGATACGAATTGGAAATCCAAATATCTTTGGCAACTTGCAATTCAAAACCTTCTTTTTTCTCAGTTGAATAAATCGTCGGATTTAGTTTTCCGTTTGTTACTGTTTTTTTGTAAAATGGAATCCAAGGCGTTAATCCAGCTTGATGTGCCATCATGTCCTTAATGAAGATTTTCCCGAAAGCACCTTTTCCAGTTACTTCTGGAATATAGTCTTCCAGTTTTTTGTTCAAAGTAAATTTCCCTTGTGTTTCCAATTTCATCAGCGCAGCTGTCGAACCAGCGATTTTTGAAACGGATGCAATGTCATAAATATCTCGATTATTCACTGTATCATTGCCATCGTATGTTTTTGTGCCGAAACTTTTTTGGTAGATGATTTTTCCTTCTACGGCAACCAAAACTTGACAACCTGGAAATGCACCCTTAGCAATGCCATTCAAAGCGATTTGATCGATTTCTTCCAGTTTTTTAGTACTAATTCCCAATTCTTCAGGCTGAGAATATTTCAAACGATTCACTGATTTTACCGTCATTCCTTTTCCTTTTTTGAGGAAATCAGAAATTTGAAAGTGCATTTTTCCAGTTGCACCGATTGCTCCAAATAAAAATTGCGCGGTTCTGTCTTGTGCCAAAGGATGATTTTCATAAGAAATCACCACTGCATCTTGTTTTTCAATAATTGGAGTATTTGCAAATGCAAATGGATTTCCAAAAAGAACCAAAATTTGCTTTGATTTTTCAGGCAATTGTGCCAACCAATCTTGCCATTTATCAGGCATTCCGTAACCTTTTACACTTCGTACTGACGATGAATGAATCGAAGTCACAATCACATCATATTGGTCCAATTTCGCGCCCAAGGTTTTGATCGCTTCATCCGCTGTTTCGAATTGGAATTGATCGTGTGGATTAAAATTTTGAGCCATCAATTGATAGGTAATTGTATTTGAACCCAAACAAACCAACGCCACTTTTTGCTCAGGGTTAATCAATGGCAAAATCGCATCTTCATTTTTAACTACAGTCAATGATTTTTCATAGACTTGTTTTTTGATCCAATTTATTTCACCTTCGGTATATTTTGGTGCTGTTTTAGCACGGAAAATTGCGTGATGCTTCGCTTTCAAAACTTTCAAACATCTTGCATTGATTTCTTTCTCTGATATTTTGCCACTTTTTACTTTGGCTACGATGGCATCAATTGATTCAGAAACACTCTCAGGATACAAAAGAATATCGCATCCAGCTTCAAATGCTTTGACGACTACTTCAGTTTTTCCGTATTTGTCTGCAACAGCTTTCATGTTTAATGCATCACTGATTACCAATCCTTTAAAACCTAGGGAATCTTGTAAGTAACCTTGAATTACTTTTTTTGAAAGCGAACTTGGTGTACCTGAATTGTCTAAAGATGGGACATTTAAATGGCCAATCATGACAGATGAAGTTCCAGCTTTGATTCCAGCTTTGAAAGGAGGGAAGTCAGTCGAAAAAAACTGAGCTTTTGTATGTGATACTGTTGGTAATTCAAAATGAGAATCTTTATCAGTATCACCATGACCAGGGAAATGCTTGATACTTGTCATCACGCCTTCAGCTTCCATTCCTTTCACAAATGCTGCGACGTGTTCAGCAACATTTTTCGGATCTTCGCCAAATGACCTAAAACCAATCACAGGATTGTAAGGATTACTATTTACATCAGCATCAGGAGCAAAATTGATATGAATTCCAAAATCTTTGCATTCTTGCGCCATTGATTCTGCAATTTTCTCTGTCAATGTAACATCATTTGCAGCACCGATTGTATAGGCAAAAGGAAATCTTTCTTCTTTTTCCAATCTCATGGCAACTCCCCATTCAGCGTCCATTCCGATTAATAAAGGAACTTTTGACGCGCTTTGCATTCTAGAAATAGAAGTTTTCAAATTAGATTTATCACCTTGAAAATAGATTAATCCACCAATTTTATTTTCTCGAATGATTTTTTCAATTTCTACTTGGTGTGTTTCATCTTTTTCAGACCAAGTTGCGACCATAAAAAATTGTCCTACTTTTTCCTCTAAAGTCATGCTGCTAAGCACTTTTTCTGCCCATAAATCACCTGAATCTATAAAAGCTGGTTTTGATTTTATTTTGACTTTGGAAATGGCATTGGATTTCGCCTTCAAACTTACTAGTAATCCCAAGCAAATAAAGACAAAAGTTATTTTTGAAAGTTGATTTTTGAACATTGAATTGACATATTTTAACTGTACAAATTTAGTGAAATAAATCTAGGTGAAATCCTGAAATAATGCAAGCTAAATAAATTAATCA
>JBFYPS010000187.1:0-5400 GCA_041303135.1 Crocinitomicaceae bacterium
TTACCCTTTTCTTTTCAGGAGTATTTAGAATTCACTAAAAAAACAATTAATCCTGATCGCGCTTTTGCTGAATACATCCGTACAGGGGGATTCCCTGAAGCAATAAGGCTCTCAGTGGAAGGGCACCATTTAACCATTGAATATTTGCAAACTGTTTTTAAAAATATTTATGAGAACGATATTTCAAAACGGCATACCATTTACGGTGAAGAATCATATCAAGAGGTTGTACATTTTTTAATTGATTCTGTCGGATCGAGAGTATCAGCAGGAAATATTGCCAAAGTGCTTACTGCCAACAAAAAGAAGATAGACAATAAAACTGTATCCAGATATATTGAATCCTTAGTAGAGTCCTATCTATTTTATAAGGTGAATAGATATGATATCAAAGGAAAACAACATTTGGCAACACAAGAAAAATACTACTTAGTTGATCTAGGTTTTCGAACAGCACTGCTTGGCAAGGAACTTTCAAGTGATGCAGGCCACTTGCTTGAAAATATCATCTATTTAGAACTCATCCGACGCAATTACCAAGTTTGGATAGGTAAAGTGAATAATTTAGAAATCGATTTTGTGGTTCGCAGTAAGGAAGGAATGACGCAATACATTCAAGTTTCACAAACGGTTCAAGACAAACAGACCCTCGCACGTGAATTAGCACCATTGAATAGCATCTCAGACCATTTTGAAAAACTACTGATCACCATGGACTATGATACTGGAACATATAATGGGATCAAAAAGGTAAATGCTATTGACTGGCTTCTGCAAGGTGTTGAAAGTTAGTCCTTTTCCCACCACTAAAAGGATGTCAAAAATTACTTATTGTATTTTTTACTATATTTAATTCATTTACCAATATATAGATGTCCAGGCATATGAAAAAGACACTTTCCCTTTTTATCGGTCTTTGCTTAAGTTTAAGTATTATGGCTCAAAAAGCTACAGACAATTTTACTGGAAAATGGAAAACGGAAGAAGGTGTAATCGTGGAAATAAAGAAATCAACGACATCATTTTACGGAAAACCCAGTGGTAAAAATGTTTATGTCCTTAAAGATCTAACCTTTTCTGATGGAAAATGGACAGGGACACTATCAAATCCTAAAAAAAATGTGACGGCCGATTGTGAAGCATATCTACATGGCAATAAAATAAAATTTGTTGCTAAAAGAGGGATGATGAGCAAAGAAATCTATTGGACGAAAGTGAATTAAAGCTGCAACCCGTGAAACGCAGCTTTTATTCAAACGCTTTTATCCGAGGCGCGAAAAGTAAGAAGCTGAATAAATCTTATCCAATTGTTTTTCATTGACTGCTTCAGGAGTGCTTCGAAGCAATGAAACCAAAATTGATTTTAAAATTCCAGTAGTATTCGTGACTTGTCCAAAGCGCCAAGAAGTATTCGTGATATAGGTTGCTTTTTTGATCCTCTTCTGCTCATAAGACTTCAGTGCTTGAAAGACATCTTCGTTTGCGTGTAACTCATTTGCAATGACAAATGCATCTTCTATTGCCTGACAAGCACCTTGACCTAAATTAGGTGTTGTGGCATGAGCTGCGTCACCTAACAAAGCCATTCTGCCATTGGCCCAAGATGTCAAAGGAGGAAAATCATATAAGTCATTTCGGATGATCTGCTTGCCCCGCGTTGCTTTAAGTATTTCGATAACGATGGCTGGGAATTCTGAACAAAGAACGAGCAGTTGATCTAAAACCGTTAAAGCATCATCAGTTTCTCCGGCCTTTTGAAAGTTCGTAATGTACACATAAACCTGATCAGCATTGATTTGAGAATAACCCACTCGTAAACCTCTTTTTTGGGACCAAATTTCTTGCATCTCGTGGCGAACTTCACTCGGCAATTGAAAATCCACAACAAAGCGCCAACAAGTTTGTCCTGAATAACGCAGTTGTAGATTTGAAAATAAGTTCAAATTAAAAATAGATTTGATCCCGTCAGCAAGCAACAAAAAATCAGCGCTTACGCTTTTTCCGTCGGCAAAGAAGGCCGTAATTTGTTCGCTATCCTGATCAAAAGACACAAACCTCTTGTTCAAAATGACCTTTTCTGCTGGCAACTGTCTGTAAAGAATTTGCTGAAGCTTGGCTCTGTGAATAGCAGTTGTAGCAAATTGATGTTTCGCCTTCACGTTTTCGCCTAAAATACTAGATACAACTCGCCCTCTCCAATCCCGGACCTCAATCTTCTCTAAGCTTGTACCTGCGAGCATGACCTCTTTGGAAAGGTGTAGTTTGTCGAATACTTTCATGCCATTTGGTGCAACCCATAAACCCGCACCCACTTCATTCAATTGCGGAGCTTGCTCAAAAACTGTTACGTCTATGCCCTTTTTGAGGAGTGCTATAGCTGTAGTTAAGCCACCTATTCCGGCGCCAATGACGATCCCCTTTTTCATTGATTATTATTGAATATTGGAAACAAAAGTATCTTTGAAGCGATCAAAACTCATTTTACAAAGTTAGCGGAAAAATTTTTACCTTGATTTTAAGACTTTAGGTTTGTACCTTTCAACCCGTGAAGTTTCTATTTCCTCTTTTATGTCTTCTACTCAACTTTTCGGCACATGCACAGTCCGAATGGATGATCAATTTAGCTACTCAAGCGCCAGCTGCGCGTATGGGTGTCTGGGCGAAGGGAGATTACAGCATCATGGTTTCATTGGATTCGCTTTCTGCGCATTTCCGGAAGAGTCAGCACGAATTAAAAAGGTCTATTGACTATTATGTGGATAAAGATTCAAACTTAGCGAACTATTTCAGCGCAACTCAAAACAGGTATGACACAGCTGCAACAATACTTGAACAGGCTGAAAATGGCTTCGATTTAAAAACCTTGAGCATTTATGAAGGTATTGAGCATTCCGATCGAAATTTAGAAGATTCCAGAATCCTAGAGAACTACATCAAGCAACTTGTGGAACAGCAAAAAGCTATTGTTTTCTATAAAGGGCAGCGCATTTTTACATTATGCTACACATCTGAATCGAATCATAACGGTGGGGAGCGGACGGTTAGCGAAATTTTGAATCATGGTTATACAACCAGAGCCTTTTTTGACCAACCAGACAATTGCCTTTTTTATGAATACACGCACTTGGGGTGGTGAAAAGATCAATGCAAGCCGATCCAGTCAAAGCCAATTTTTAATATTTCCCTATGTTTGTATCACATTTGTTTACATGACAACCATTGAAGATCTAACACTGCTGTGAACCACACCATCTACACCGATACCGAAAAAAATGCCATTCGCTTCTCGAACTTTAAGAAGTTAGAAGCGTCTTGTGCATTTACGGGTTTGGGTGTCAAATATGTGGCTGCTGGTGAAGAAATCTACTACGCGAACGGAAAAAAATATAAGGTCAAGGTGGGCGATTACATCATCGGCAATGAATTTACCAAATCACTTGTTCAGATCAATAGTACTGAAGCTGTGCAGGGTTTGTGCATAGATATTTCGTCAGATATCATTGCTGAAGTTGCTGAATTTCATGACGTCAATGGTTCTGAATTGAAAGAGTTTTTGCTCTCAGACCAGTTTTTTGTGAACCGTTACAACGTGAAGAATACAAGTCTAGGATATTCGCTGCATGAGATCAATCAAAAGATAAAAACTGGTGTTTTCTCGAATGATTTACAGCACAACGAGTTGTTCTATAGCCTTGCGGAGTCTATTATTACAGACCAACGTTTTGTGTTTGAACATCTGTCTAACCTTGACTTCAAGAAGAATGTGACAAATGAAGAGGTGTTTCGAGCTATTCTGCAGGCTAAACTTCTTATCGATGAGCGCATTACTGAAAATTTGTCTTTAGAACAAATGGCGCTTGAAACTGGCATTTCTAAGTATCACTTTATTCGGGTATTTAAAGCCGCTTTCGGCATATCGCCCTATCAATATCAAAAACGCAAAAGGCTTGAGCTCGCTAAAACAGACCTATTGAGCGGCAAAGAAATTCTATTTACGGCCATACGCTATGGTTTTGCGGATACACCTACATTTTCAAAGGCGTTTAAACAGCAATTTGGTGTTACGCCAGGGGCGGTGAAAAAAAGCAATTTTTGACAACACCAACCCATGCAGAGCTCGTTTTTTTGCAATAAAAACTGCTATGTTTCGTCTGCTTTCTTTGTTTTTAGTTTGTTGTATTTCTTGGAGCCTTAGTGCGCAACTTCAGCGTAAAGCCCTACTTGGGGCACGCATAGAATACGCTACAGAAAATGGCAATTCAGGTTGCAAGGTGGTGCAAGTAGTGCGAGGCACAAGTGTAGACTTAAAACTACAAGCAAACGACCTCATCTTGAAAATTGGAGAACAATCCTTTACCTCCACAGATGAATTCATCAAGCAATTTCTAAGCTACGAACCAGGCAAAGAAGTTCAGCTTTCTGTACTTCGTGGTAAAAAGAACCTAACACTCAAAGCAATAGTGGTGGCTAGGCCTTACGAAACCGATGACAATGCTACAGTCATTTACGACGAGGCTAACTACAAAGGCGGGCAGCTTCGGGTGATCATTAACAAGCCATTTAAAGAGGCTAAAATGCCTGCCATGCTCTTTATTCCGGGTTATACGTGTTCAAGTATTGACGAATTAACGAGCGATCATCCGTACAAACGTATTGTGGACGCCTATGTAGACGCAGGTTACGTAACACTTCGCATCGAAAAAAGCGGTTTGGGCGACAGCAAAAACACGCCGCCTTGTGAGTCTTGTGATTTATTAGATGAAATTGAAAACTTTGAAGTGGGTCTAAAGAAATTGAAGTCGCTCCCATACGTAGATACCAATCGAATCATCATTGTTGGCCATTCAATGGGAGGTATCATTGCGCCGGCAATAAGTGCCAAAAATCAAGTGGCCGGTGTCATTGTTTATGGAACTACTGCCAAATCTTGGTTTGAATACCAAATTGAAATGTACCGCGTTCAAAATGCTCTTGCAGGCATGAATCCGATCGAAGTAGAACAATCTGTGCTTGAACAATACGATTTAAATTACCGCTATTTCGTGAAGAAAGAAAAACTCGAAGACTTGGCTAAAGATCCAAAAGCGGACAGCGTTTTGCGCGCTTTTTGGCAATACGACGGCAACGGCAAAATTTACTCCCGGAACGCTGAATACTGGCGACAAATACAAGATTACCCGCATCTGGAAAACTGGAAAAACACCACAGCAAAAGTGTTGGTGCAGTTCGGAGAGTCAGACTTTCAAGCGTTTTCAAGGACCGACCATCAGCAGATCGTGAATACCGTCAATTATTTTCATCCAGGAAATGCCACATTGATGACCTACCCTTCAACTGATCACTACTTTGCTAAATCCGGAACGATGCAAGAAGCCTACAATAAATTTGCAGAAGGGAAGA
>JBFYPS010000188.1:0-4399 GCA_041303135.1 Crocinitomicaceae bacterium
GAAGAAATGACTTTTCCCGTTGATAAAATTGTTGCAGAAAAATTAAAAATATCATAAATTTACTACCATGAAAAAGACAATCTTAAAATATTCATTTGCCGCTGTGATTTTTTCAATCGGCTTGATTTTAAATTCTTGCGGAAGCAGTAGCGATAAAACAGAGACGGTTACCAAGAAAATCACCGAATTCACCAAAACGAAAATCGTTGACGGCAAAGGAGAAACGACTTTTACCGTTTGGGGAAATTGTGAAATGTGCAAAGAAACCATCGAAAAATCGTTGAAAGTGGAAGGTGTTGAAAGTGCGAATTGGGACGTAGACAAAAAATTGATCAACGTAAAATTTGACGCCAACAAAATCAATTTAGACCAAATTCAAAAAAACATTGCCTTGGCTGGTTACGACAACGTGAAATACAAAGGCGACGACAAAGCGTACAAGAAATTGCATGCGTGCTGCCAGTATGAACGGAAGGATTAGATTGACTGCGTCGGTGCTTCGCGCTCGCTACGCGTCTGCCTGCGGCGGTGTTGGATTATTAGATTATTAGATTGTTGGACACAAATTAGTCTTAACCTCCCAAAACCCTAACATCTTAAAATCTTTCACTAAAAAAAAGACCCGATGCGCTTTAAGATTATAGGACTAGCTTCTTCGAAGCTTCAAGTCTTTCACTTTTGCAGTTATTTTACAACTTTATACTAATCTCAAAAACTAAAGAAAATCCAAAGTCTTAACATCCTAAAATCCTAATATCTTAAAATCTTTTCCACAAAATTAACAAGTCTTTCACCCAATCATTTCCGACTTCAATCTAAAATACGTATCTTTGCACCCAATTTAGAAAAAAGAAAATGGCAACAAATAGAACATTTACAATGTTAAAGCCTGATGCACTTGAGAACAAGCACACAGGAAAAATTATCGACATGATTATCGCAGCTGGTTTTGAAATCAAAGCGATGAAATTGACACAATTGACAACTGAACAAGCACAAAAATTTTATGAAGTTCACGCTGAAAGACCATTTTATGGTGAATTAGTTGAATACATGACTTCTGGACCAATCGTTGCTGCAATCTTGGAAAAAGAAAATGCAGTTGCAGATTTCCGTGCGTTAATTGGTGCTACTGATCCAGCTGAGGCTGCTGAAGGTACAATCCGTAAATATTACGCTGAATCAAAAGGTCGTAACGCTGTTCACGGTTCTGACTCAGACGAAAATGCTGAAATCGAAGGAAAATTTCATTTCGCTGCAAACGAAATTATCTAATTGATTTTTAAATAGATTTTTGAAAAGACTGGCTTTGGCTGGTCTTTTTTTTTGGGTTGAAATTTCTCATTTAACTGGAGAATCAATTTCTCCCAACAATTCCCTATCTTTATTGCCAAAATCGAAATCAAATGAATTATAAATACACTGTTGAAGAACGTTTCTTGAAATACGTTCAAATTGACACTACTGCTGATCCTGTTTCTACTTCTTTTCCCTCTTCAATGAAACAAAAAGACTTGGCAAAAGTCTTGGTCGAGGAATTGCTTGAAATGGGAATCAAAGACGCTGAAATGGACCAATGGGGCTACGTTTTTGCGACTGTACCGAGTAATTCAGAAAAGAAAAATGTTCCTACGATTTGTCTTTGCGCGCACATGGACACAGCACCAGATTGCAGCGGGACGAATGTAAAACCAATTGTTCATAGAAATTGGGACGGTTCGCCGATTGTTTTGCCAGATGACAATGACCAAATCATTACAACGGAGAAACACAAATACTTGAAAGAAAGAATTGGTGACGATATTATCACAGCAAGTGGATTGACTTTATTAGGTGCTGACGACAAAGCAGGCGTGGCAATCATCATGGATTTTGCGCATTATTTAGTCAATCATCCTGAAGTAATTCACGGCGATGTTCGCATTTTGTTTACACCTGACGAAGAAGTTGGTCGTGGTGTAGAACATTTAGACATGGAAAAATTAAACGCTGATTACGGTTACACGATGGACAGCGGTGAATTAGGTGCAATCGAAGATGAATCTTTTTCTGCTGATGCAATGAGTTTTCACATTACTGGTGTGAGCGCACATCCAGGTTACGCCAAAGGAAAAATGGTGCACGCGATGAAAGTTGCTTCTGCATTTATCCATTCATTGCCAACAGATTCTTGGACACCAGAAACGACCTCTGGAAGAGAAGGATTTGTGCATCCAACTTCGTTTAATGGTGGTTTGGAAGAAGCGACAGTCACTTTTATCATTCGCGATCATATCACTTCCAAGTTAGCAGAATATGAAACGCGTTTGGAAGATTTGATGAAAGCTACGATTGCGCAATTTCCTGGGGCAACTTATACTTGTCAGGTAACTGAACAATACCGCAACATGAAAGAAATCATTCAAGATGTGCCTTTTGTAACGGATTACGCCATTGAAGCGATGGAAAAAGCAGGAATCACACCAAAACCAACGATTATTCGCGGAGGAACTGATGGTTCACGTCTTTCGTTCATGGGATTGCCTTGTCCAAATATCTTTACAGGTGAAATGGCGATTCATTCGAAACATGAATATGTGAGTGTACAAGACATGCAAAAAGCGGTTGATACTTTGGCTCAATTGTTACCAATTTGGGAGCAACGAGCTGAAAATTAATCAAAAAAATAAAACATAAAAAAACGGAAGCGATTGATTTGCTTCCGTTTTTTTTTGGAGAAAATTGATAACTATTTCTTGTATTTCTTCAACCCTTTTTCTAAAAATGATTTGTAAACATCGATGTTAGATTCATATCCCATCGGTTTAGTCAAGTCGTTTCCTTCTGGATCAGTCAAGACATACAACGGTTGAGACAATTGGTTGTATTTACGAATTTGATAATCGCCCCATTTGTTTCCAACGGTGCGAATTTCGCTATCCAATGCTTTAGAGAATTTCCATTCAGATTTTGGCAACTTCGCTTTGTCATCTACATACAATGAAGCAATCACAACATCATTTTTCAAAATAGAACTGATTTTTGTATCTGTCCAAACTGTTGATTCCGTTCTTCTGCAATTCGGACAATTGTAACCTGTAAAGTCTAATAAAACCGGTTTATTTACCTTTTTGGCATATTCTTGCGCTTTTTCTAAATCATGGAAAACCAATAAATCGCCATCGATTTCATGCATGTCTTTTCTATACTCTTGGAAAATTGGATCTGCAATAGCAGTTCCTCCCCCATTCGATTCGCCACGAACGAAACGGAAATTATCTTCTGAATGAGATCTTGGAGGTGCTACTCCATCAATTAACTTCAAAGGCGCGCCCCACATTCCAGGAACCAAATAAACGGCAAAAACCAATGCTAATAAAGCAAACATGAAACGTGTCACGGTTAATCTTTCCACATTAGAATCGTGTGAAAACTTGAGTTTTCCGAGCAAATAGAAACCAATAACAAAGAAAATAACAATCCAAATGGCGATAAAAACTTCTCTTGTCAAAACACCCCAATGGTAAGCCAAATCGATTCCGGATAAGAATTTTAATGCCAACGCTAATTCCAATAATCCTAAAACTACTTTCACTGAATTTAACCAACCACCAGATTGCGGCAATGAATTTAACCATCCTGGGAAAATCGCAAACAATGTAAAAGGTATTGCAAGTGCTGAAGAAAAACCAATCATTCCGATAGCAGGTCCCATCATACTTCCGCTTGTAGAAGATTCTACCAACAACGTTCCGATAATTGGTCCTGTGCAAGAAAACGAAACCAAACTCAAGGTGAAAGCCATGAAGAAAATTCCAATCAATCCACCTTTATCTGCGTTTCCATCTGCTTTGTTCACCCATTTACTAGGCATTCTGATTTCAAATGCGCCCAAAAATGAAAAGGCAAAAATCATGAAAATGGAGAAGAACAGTAAATTCATCCAAACATTGGTTGACAAATCATTCAAACCAGAAGGTCCCATGATTGCGGTAATTACCAAGCCGATTGTTACGTAAATCAAAATGATTGAAACGCCATAAAGCAAAACATTCATTATTCCTTTTCTACGAGAACCAGATTGTTTCGTAAAAAACGTAACCGTCATTGGAATCATTGGGAAAACACAAGGTGTCAACAAAGCGATTAATCCTCCACCAAAACCTTTCAAGAAAGTAATCCAAAATGAATCAGCTTTCTTTTTGCTCGGATTAGATTCTTTAATTTCATCTGCAGTTGATTTTTTGTTGTCTTGATTATCAACTTCATTTACTCCGTTTTTACTTGTATCTAACATTGAAACTGCTTGATTTGTATTCTCTTCAGGCACTTCAGTAATGGAACAAGGTTTATAGTTTTTGAATTCTACTTTGAAGTCTTTATTTACCTGAACACAACCTAATTCATCACAAATTTGACC
>JBFYPS010000189.1:0-10675 GCA_041303135.1 Crocinitomicaceae bacterium
AAAAACGGCTGTAACTCTGATGAAAATCGGAAATGATATCCGCATGCTTTCTTCTGGTCCTCGGAGCGGTATTGGAGAAATTCATATTCCCGATAATGAGCCTGGTTCGTCGATTATGCCAGGGAAAGTCAATCCAACACAACCTGAAGCATTGACAATGGTTTGCGCGCAAGTAATGGGAAATGATGTTACGGTTACAATTGCTGGGTCGAATGGACATTTTCAATTGAACGTTTTTAAACCTGTCATCGTGGCGAATGTGCTAGAATCAGCGAGATTGATCGGTGATGCTTGTGTTTCATTTACAGAGAATTGCGTCGTTGGAATCGAACCGAATTTAACGAACATTCAAAGAAATCTTGAAAATTCCCTGATGTTGGTTACGGCATTGAATCCGCATATCGGCTACAATAAAGCAGCTGAAATTGCCAAGTTTGCGCACAAAAATAATACTACTTTAAAAGAAGCCGCTATTCATTTGGGGTATGTGACAGCTGAAGAGTTTGATTTGTGGGTTGATCCCAAAAATATGATTGGAAATTTATAATTGAATATCAATCAACAACTTCTAATTTGGCAAATTTCATTAAAAGTGTTTTTGAACCTTCTTTCGGGAAGAAAATAGTTGCTTTTTTGTCGTCGCCAGTTCCTTCGATTTTCATCACTTTTCCTTTTCCAAATCGCTCGTGCATGACATTGTAACCAACTTTCAGTTCCAATGTGCTAGAACCTTTTCCTTTGGATGAGCCTAAATCTGAAAGTGAACGCAAGTTTGAAGGTTGTGTTGGCATTCTGTTTAAACCGCCAATGTATGCTTTTTCGTTCATGCCAGGTCGGGCATTCAATGATCTTCCGCCAGCTCTTTCTCCGTATGGATTTTCGTAAGTAATAAATTCTTTACTGATTTCAGAAATAAATCGACTTGGCTCGGATGATTGCAAATTGCCGAAAACAAAACGAGAAACGGCGTAAGAAATGGTACAAGTTTGTTCCGCTCGAGTAATGGCAACATAAAACAATCGACGTTCTTCTTCCAATTCACTTCTGGAGTGTAAAACCATTTGTGAAGGAAAAAGATTTTCTTCTAAACCAACTAAATAAACATGTTTAAATTCCAACCCTTTACTGGAGTGAATGGTCATCAAAGTGACTTTATTTTTATCTTCATCCTTGGTCAAATCAGCATCTGTTAAAAGTGCAACATCAATCATGAATTCAGAAAGTGTTTTCAATTCAGTTGCTTCTTGGTCACTTGAAAAAGCGCGAATTCCGCTTAAAAGCTCTTCGATATTTTGATATCTTTCCACTTCCTCAGGACCTTTTTCTTTTTCATTGTAAAGATCTTTCAATACACCAGAAGCTTTGGCGATATGATGCGCCATTTCGTAAGCTGGCAATGTTTCCAATTGCGCTGAAAAACTGCGAATCATGGTCACAAATTCAAACAATTTTGTTTTGGTCGGACCATTTAAGGAAACTGAATATCTACCAAAATCAGAAATAATGTCCCACATACTCACACCATGTTGGTTGGCAGCGATGACAATATTTTCGATCGAAGTTTTTCCTATTCCCCTTTTGGGATAATTGATGACTCTTTTAAGTGCTTCTTCGTCTTTTGGATTTGCTGTCAAACGAAAATAAGCCAATAAATCCTTGATTTCCTTGCGTTGATAAAAAGAAAGTCCGCCATAAATTTTATAAGGCATGTTTAACTTTCTCAAAGCTTCCTCAAAAGCACGCGATTGTCTGTTCGTACGATATAAAATGGCAAAATCATTGAAAGCCAATCCAGCGCCTTGTTTTAAATCATAAATTTTGTTTGAAATCACCTTTCCTTCCTCGTTGTCGGTCATGGTCTTGAGGATGGTAATCGGTTTTCCTAATTCATTGTCAGTCCAAACATCTTTTTGTATTTGGTCTTTGTTTCTTGCAATAACACTGTTTGCTGCTTCAACAATGGATTTTGTGGAACGGTAATTTTGCTCCAGTTTGAAAAGTTGAAAATCAGGATAATCTTTTTTAAAATTTAAGATATTTTGAATATTTGCACCACGAAAAGAATAGATACTTTGGGCGTCATCTCCAACCACACAAATGTTTTCATATACTGCTGCTAACTTTTTTACAATTAGATATTGAGCATAATTTGTATCCTGGTACTCATCAACTAATATGTACTTAAATTTATGTTGGTAATATTGTAATGTTTCTGGAAAATCTCGCAAAAGCACATTTGTTTGGTACAACAAATCATCAAAATCCATCGCTCCTGCTTTAAAGCAACGATTGGCGTATGTTTTATAAATTCGGCCCATTTCTGGTCTTTTGCTCAAGGTGTCTTCTGAAACGATTTCCACATTTTGCGCATAAGATTCTGGTGAGATTAAGTTGTTTTTCGCTGAAGAAATACGACCCAAAACCATACTTGGTTTATACACTTTGTCGTCCAAACTCAATTCTTTGATGACATCTTTCAACAAACTTTTAGAATCTTGCGTATCGTAGATGGTGAAATTTTGAGGATAACCAAGTTTGTCAGCATTGAATCTTAAAATGCGAGAAAAGACTGAGTGAAATGTACCCATCGTGATGTTTTTAGATTCACCACCACCAATGATATTGTTGATTCTTTCGGTCATTTCTTTGGCTGCTTTGTTTGTAAATGTCAAAGCCAAAATATTGAACGGATCAATTCCTAATCGCATCATGTGTGCAATTCGGTAGGTCAAAACCCTTGTTTTTCCTGAACCAGCACCTGCAATCACCATTGTGGGGCCTTCGATATGTTCCACAGCAGCGCGCTGACTTTCATTCAGTCCGTTCAAATATTCCATAAATACAAAGTTAATCAGTATCTCTAAAGTTTCCGAAAGTGTTTCCGATTTTTCCTTGTCAATTTATGAACATTGAAATTGGCATTTAAAAGCAAAGGGAAATTGTGTTGGAATTTATTGTTTTTATTTGGAATCCAATACTGTAACGAATCCAGATTTTTTGAAAGTTGTGATATTGTCATTTAAAACACCTTCAATTTGGTAGAAGTAAACGCCATCGCCACATTTTTCGTTTCCATTGTCTGTTCCATCCCAAATTAGAATGCCCGTTTGGTTTGATTTTTTCCAAACTACATTTCCCCAACGATTTTGGACTACAACATCAAATGAATTAAAAATGTCTTCAAAAATGACAAATTGATCATTTGAATTGTCGCCATTGGGTGTAAAAACATTGGGCATATCAAAATCTGCATTCACAAAAATAGGAATGGAATACTTCGATTTACAACCATCTTGATCAGTCACAATCAAAGAAGTGTTTTGATATCCTGTAGAATAAATCCCTTGAAATACAGTTGAATTTGTGCTATTTGAAATTGTTGTATCGCTTCCAATTTGCCAAAGCCAATTGACGATTGGTGAATTATTAAAAGTTGAACCATCAATAAATGTTATCGCTTCACCTAAATTGGCTGGATTGGGATTTGCAGTATAAAAAGCACTTAAACCATTATCTAAAATAAAGATGGTGTCCAATGGATAAATAACGACACAATTATTTGAATCTGTTAGTGTTACATTTGGGATAAATGTTCCAAAATCAGTGTAGTTATAGACAAAATTCAAAGAATCATTGAACGATTGACCGTCGCCCAAGTTCCAAACTAAGGAGGCTGCATCAGTTACATCATCAATATCAAATTCGACAAACTGTCCGCAAAATTGTGCTGATTGGATATACGAGGGATCACCGGAAGGACCGAATATGGTCAAGTAATTGAAAAGCGTAGTATCTGAATTACAACCAAATTCATCAATTATGTGCAGAGAAGTGCTATATACTCCAGGGAAAACATAAATGTTACTCGGGTCTTCCGCAGTTGATAAATTCGCATTGTCGCCAAAATTCCATTCCCAAAAAAGGATGTCACCCAAACTTTCAGTTGCATCTTCAAAGTCAACAAATACAGGCGGGCAAGTATATTCTCCCAATGAGTTTACGCTTCCTCCGGTCATGGTGTAATTGATACCTGCGACTGGCATAGAGACGATTAATGTCACTGTGCTTGTATCCTTACATCCATTTCCATCAGTGGCAACAAGCGTTAAAAAATGATCAACGTGAGTTGAAGAATTACTTGGAACTTCATCAAAAAATCCATTTACGTTGGTAGTTGTTGAATCTATATTTCCATCCAAATACCATTGATAGGAAAGTGGACCAACACCTGTGGTAATATTTTGTGTTACATAAGTCTCTAAATCACAAATAATAGAATCAATTAAGAATTTCGCTTGTGGTTTTGTAACCAAAACGGGTGTCGTGGCTGGCACAGAATTACATCCAAAAATATCGGTTGCTACCAAACTCACATTGAAATTCCCTTCAACTTGAAAAATATGATTGACAGAAGTATTTACATTGGTTGTTGTTTGGATGGAATTATCATCGGGAAAGGACCAAGTATAAATACTGAGTGGTAAACTAGTTCCTTGTGTTGAAGATGAATTTGTAAAATTGACCAATAAAGGTGCACAGCCAATGTTTAAATCGGAACTAATTTGTGCAATAGGTAATTCCAATACTTGTAAAGGACTGATGG
Source organism: Crocinitomicaceae bacterium (assembly GCA_041303135.1). GTDB lineage: Bacteria > Bacteroidota > Bacteroidia > Flavobacteriales_D > Crocinitomicaceae > JAQVCM01. The sequence continues at coordinate 4,604 of JBFYPS010000189.1, forward strand.
TAACAGTGTCTTTACAACCAACATTATTAGTAGCAATTAAACTTACGGCATAACTTCCTGGAATCGTATAGGCATAACTCGTATCTTGTCCATTTGTAAAATCGCCATTTCCCATGTTGTAAACCCAAGAGGTAATCGTGTTTGTAGAGGTACTATTACTTCCATCAAGTACTAGATTACTACTTTTGCAAATGGAATCATTCGCTAAATTTAGGACTGCGTTGGTTTGAGAAACATGAATAGTTGTTCTTGAACTATCAATGCAACCATTTGTATAATTATAAACTATTTGTCTGACAATATAAGATCCGTAATTTGAATAAGTATGCGTTGAAGTTCCTAAATTTGCGTCATCTAATACTGGATCTTCAAGTGTAATTTGAGTCCCGTCACCCCAATGCCAAATCATTTTCACATCATCAGATATTTTTCCAATCAAAGAATTGTCATTTACAGTTAAAGTGACTGGCAAAGAACTCGGATTACAAAATAAACTTGTCGAAGGCTGAAATCTTGAAATTGGCGCTTTTATTCTAACAGCATTTAAATGAGTTACTGAATCAACACATCCTCTAAATCCAACAATTAACTTGACATCGAAGTATCCGGTATCAGAAACATACATGTGAGAAGGTGAGGCCACGACAGCGCCGCTTCCATCACCAAAATCCCAAGTATAAGTCACTTCATTAGGTGCGTGCGGTGTTGTAATTGAAGTCAAATTTGTAAATTGAATGTAAGATTTAACGCATTGTTGTATTGGATTTACAGAAAAGTTAATTAAATCGATATTTCCAACAATTATATAGTTTGGAATTGTCAATGTGGCCGTACAACCAGAAAGCGTTGAAATGGTTAAAGAAACATCAAAGCTCCCGCTAGCATAATTGTGCAAAGGAGGAATTTGCCCCACAAAAGTCGTGTTATCACCAAAATCCCATGTCCAACTTGTGATTGGATCTGAACCAGGATTTTGTGCAATAGAATTTTCTGAAAATTGCACACCCAATGGAGCACAACCATCTGTTGTCAAGGTTGAAAATTGTACTATTGGATCTGATAAGTGGATCAAGTTTACCAATGTTACAGAATCTTTGCATCCATTTGCAGCGGTCATTACAAGTGTAACAGAGTAATTACCATTTCCCTGAAAAGCATGTGTTGGTGAATTTTGACCACTGAAAGTTGAGCCGTCTCCATAATTCCAAACAAAAGTTCCAGCACCTGTTGAAGTATTACTAAAACTTACTGGTAAAGGTGAACAACCTGTGGTTGTTGATGTGGCTGTGAAAGAAGGCGTTGGAGAAGGAAGAATGGTGATTTGATGAGATGTATTTGAAGAACAGCCAGATGTGGTATTGGCAGTCGCTAATGTTACGGTATAAGTGCCAGGAGTATCATAAGTGAAAACTGGATTAATTTGATTTGAAGTTTGCGTATTTCCAGCATTCCAACTCCACGAGTTTGTTCCTAAAGTTGAATTATTTTGAAATGTTATTGGTGCTCCCGCACATCCAGTTGTAGGTGCAATCATGGCGGCGGTATAATTTGAAACTACTATCGGCACACTGAAAGTTGCACTGCAACCAGAATTTTGATTTGTAACGAGCAAACTTGCAGTATAATTTCCAGGGGTATTGTATATAACTGTATCAGGATTTAACAAAGTAGAATTTTGACCATTGCCAAAATTCCAATTGTAAGTAATTCCGGGTCCTGTTGTAGAAGTATTTGTGTAATCTACTCTAAAGGGAACAACACAGCCAATTCCTTGGGTATTAAATGAAGCCGATGGTAATGGATTGATTACGATATATCCCACTTTTACCTCCGCATCTGCTTGACCATTTGCAGTTTGAACAGCTAAAGTGATAGTGTAAGTTCCCGGTGCTGGATAAGTATAAGATGGATTAACATCATTGCTTGTTTGACCATTTCCAAAATTCCATGAATAAGTTGTAATAGTTGAATTTCCAGGGGTAGAGGTATTGGTGAAATTTATGGTTCCACCCAAACAAACTGCTTGAGGTGAAGCCGTAAAATCAGCATTGGGTGCTTGCGCAAATCCCAGTATGAATGAAAAAATTGAAAAAAATAAAATTAATAATTTCATAAAAATAATTATGTCACATCAAAGCTATTAAAAACAGACGTAATAAATGGGTAAAAAGATTGATTATAAATAAAAATCAATCAAATTTTTTCTTTATTAGTGAATAACACTTCCTAACCAACGTTCCATTTCTTCTTTTGTTCGATTTTTTCTTTCAGCAATGGATGCAACTTGTTCAAGAGTTATTTTTCCCAATCCAAAGTATTTAGCTTGAGGATGTGCAAAATACCAACCACTTACTGCTGCTGTTGGAAACATGGCTAAACTTTCTGTCAGCGTAACGCCTGTAATATCAGTAGCATTTAACAATGCAAAAATAGTTTCTTTTTCAGTATGGTCAGGACATGCTGGATAACCTGGCGCGGGTCTGATTCCTTGATAGGATTCCTTGATTAATTCGACATTTTCTAATTTTTCATTCTCCGCATAACCCCAAGTTTGCTTTCTGACAATTTCATGTAATTTTTCTGCAAATGCTTCCGCTAAGCGATCACCCAAAGCTTTCAACATGATGGAATTATAATCGTCATGATCGGCTTCAAATTGTTTGACTCTTTCATCTAGTCCAATTCCGGTAGTTACAACAAAAGCGCCAATATAATCTTGAATTCCCGTGTCTTTTGGTGCAATAAAATCCGACAATGCAATATTTGGAACTCCAGCTGCTTTGCGTGTTTGTTGTCTTAAAGTATATTGAGTCGCAATGCTTTTTTCACCTTCTGAATTTTTTATTTCTATGTCATCACCTACACTATTTGCGGGGAAAACCCCAAAAACAGCTTTGGCAGTGAGCCATTTTTCTGAAACGATAGACTGCAACATTTTTTGCGCGTCTTCAAATAAACTTTTCGCTTCTTGACCAACAATTTTATCTTCCAATATTTGCGGAAATTTACCGTGTAATTCCCATGTTTGGAAAAATGGTGTCCAATCAATGTAGTCAACTAAGTTTTCTAATGGATACTCAATTAATTGATTGATTCCAAGTTGATTTGGTTTGTGAATGTCTTCTTCTTTCCACTCGATTTTGAAAGCATTCTTTCTCGCTTCTTCCAAGGGAAGTAAAACTTTTGCATTTCTATGTTTTTCATGGTGTTCTCGAAGCTTTTGGTATTCACTTTTGATACCTGCAACAAAATCAGTTTTTCTTTGTCCCAACAAACTTTCAACCACAGTCACTGAACGTGAAGCATCTAAAACGTGAACAGTCTGACCTTTGGTATAATTTTGTTCTATCTTCACTGCGGTGTGAACTTTCGAAGTTGTTGCACCACCAATCATCAATGGAATAGACAAATTTGCTTTTTCCATTTCTTTGGCCAAATGAACCATTTCATCTAAAGAAGGCGTAATTAATCCGCTCAAACCGATGATATCTACTTTTTCATCAATTGCGGCTTTAATGATTTTTTCAGCAGGAACCATTACACCTAAATCTACTACTTCATAATTGTTGCAACCCAACACAACACCCACAATATTTTTTCCAATGTCATGAACATCTCCTTTGACTGTTGCCATTAAAACTTTTCCAGCAGATGAACTTGCTCCCGCTTTTTCCAATTCAATGTAGGGTAACAAAACCGCAACTGCTTTTTTCATTACGCGCGCTGATTTCACAACTTGTGGAAGAAACATTTTTCCACTTCCAAACAAATCGCCTACGATATTCATGCCGTCCATCAAAGGTCCTTCAATTACTTCGATGGGTCTTGAATACAATAATCTGCACGCTTCAGTATCTTCTTCTATAAATTCAACAATTCCTTTAACTAAGGCATAAGAAAGTCTTTCTTGAACTGATTTTTCTCTCCAACTTAAATCAATTTCCTTCTTTTTGCCATCGCCTTTTACGGTTTCTGCAAGTTCCAATAATCTTTCTGTTGCATCATTTCTGCGATTGAGAATCACATCTTCAACATGTTCCAATAAGATCGGATCAATATTGTCATATATTTCCAACATCGAAGGATTCACGATTCCCATGTCCATTCCATGCTTGATTCCATGATAAAGGAAAACAGAATGCATTGCTTCACGCACTTTGTCATTTCCTCGAAAAGAAAATGAAACATTTGAAACGCCTCCACTTACATGCGCACCTGGCAGATTTTCTCGAATCCATTTGGTTGCATTGAAAAAATCCAATGCGTTATTATTGTGTTCTTCCATTCCAGTCGCAACCGGAAAAATATTGGGGTCAAAAATGATGTCTTGTGCAGGAAATTTGACAATGTCAACCAATATTTTATACGAACGTTCACAAATTTCGATTCTTCGTTGGTAACTATCTGCTTGCCCATTTTCATCAAAAGCCATTACAATTACTGCTGCACCGTAACGTTTGATTTTTTTGGCTTGTTCGATAAAATTGGCTTCACCTTCTTTCAATGAAATTGAATTAACTATTCCTTTTCCTTGGATGCATTTCAAACCTGCTTCGATGATTTCCCATTTCGAACTGTCAATCATTACAGGGATTTTCGAAATATCTGGTTCTGAAGCCATCAAATTCAAAAATTTAATCATGGCCGCTTTACCGTCAATCATTCCTTCGTCCATGTTTACGTCGATAATCTGCGCACCTCCTTGCACTTGCTCTAGCGCAACAGACAATGCTTCTTCATATTGACCTTCTTTGATCATTCTTAAAAATGCTCGTGAACCTGTAACATTTGTACGTTCTCCAATATTGATGAAATTCGATTCTGGAGTTACAATTAATGGTTCAAGACCTGATAATTTTAATGGCGGTAATTTCATGTTTTTTAGTTGAAAATTTTAATTTTTTCCAATCTTAAATTTGGTATTTTAGCGATCATCTAAATTCCCCTAGGCTCATATTTCTTCGCTAAATCAGCAATCACTTTGATGTGTTCAGGTGTTGTTCCACAGCAACCACCAATAATATTGACCAAATTTTCGTCCAAAAATGTTTTGATTTGTTCACCCATCAATTCCGGTGTTTCATCGTATTTTCCAAATTCATTTGGCAAACCAGCATTCGGATGAGCACTCACACCAAAAGGTGCTTGTTTACTCAAAATCTGCAAATAGGGTCGCATCATTGAAGCACCAAGTGCGCAGTTTAATCCAATGCTCAGCAGAGGCATGTGAGAAACAGAAATTAAAAAAGCTTCAGTCGTTTGACCAGTCAATGTTCTTCCACTTTGATCGGTAATTGTACCTGAAACCATTATTGGTAATTGCACATTTTTATCTTCAAAGTAAGAATCAATAGCAAATAAAGCTGCTTTTGCATTCAAGGTGTCAAAAACTGTTTCGACCAATAAAATGTCAACTCCCCCATCAATTAAAGCGCCAACTTGTTGATAATAAGCTTTTACCAATTCGTCAAAAGTAATTCCTCTAAATCCAGGATCATTTACATCGGGTGAAATGCTGGCCGTTCTATTCGTTGGACCAATGGAACCAGCAACAAATCTTGGTTTATCAGGATTTTGCGCAGTAAATTCATCAGCTACTTTTCTTGCGATTTTGGCTGAATGATAATTGATTTCATACACAAAATCTTCTAAATCGTAATCAGCTTGAGCGACAGTAGTTCCAGAAAATGTATTAGTTTCTGCAATGTCAGCACCTGCTTCAAAATATTGTCTGTGAATATCTTCAATAATTTCAGGTCTTGTCAACGACAATAAATCATTGTTTCCTTTCAAGGATTTATGGTGATTTTCAAACCAACCTTTGCGAAAATCTTCTTCTTCTAGCTTATGTCGTTGAATCATCGTACCCATTGCACCGTCAAGGACAAGGATTCGATTTTTGAGTATTTCTTGAATTTTTTGCATTTTTTTTTCAAAAGTAAATTCATTCAATTTCAATCTTGGAGACTAAAAAAGAAAAAATAATATACATTAAGAAAGTTTGGAAAACAAACATGAACTTATCTTTTTAGTCTTTTGACTAATCGGATTTGGCACCTTTTCTCAATAACT
>JBFYPS010000190.1:0-13832 GCA_041303135.1 Crocinitomicaceae bacterium
ATCACAACGGTTTGGGTGGCAAATTTGCCTATGGTTCGTTTGATGGTTGATTCGAGCAGGAAATAGTACAGAAATGTAATTAAATAGCTGATTAAATCGAAATTTATTCTGAAAGGTCCGAGCTTGAGATTGAATCCAACCGAAATAAGGAAATTGAAAACTTTGGGAGAGATAATTAATAGTGCGATTCCGATGATGATCGTTACCGCAAAAATGATTGCAAAGTCAATGATGTAATGTCCCAATCTTTCCCAATGTCCAGCCAAAACAACGTCGCGTTTGAATTTGCCAATGGTAGGAACTTTGATTCTATTTCCCAAAAAATCTCTTTCAGATTTCAGGTATTCTTTTTCAATGTAGATTTCGGTTATTTTTTTCATGGTTACAGGTTGTCTTCGGGGTCAATGGCATCTCCTCGCAGGGCGCGCAGCCTTTTTCTGGCTTCGGTGGTGTACAAACTTCCTTTGTAGTCGAAAAGAATTTTTTTGTAGCTTTCAATCGCTTTTTCTTTGTCTTCCAAGTGGTTTTCAAAAATGTCACCCAGATGAAACAATGCATCGTCGGCCAAAATATCTTCTGCGTGGTATTTCATCAAATCTTCTAAAAAAACCACTGCTTCTACCCATTTCCCTTGATTTTCCATGGCAATGGCTTTTCGAAGTAAAATTTCGTCCGCCAAACCGTGGTATGGAAATGCTTTCACGATGGAATCAAAGAGGAAAAACGCTTTTTCGTATTGGTGTTGTTCGAGCAATAAATCTGCGGTTGCAAACAAACTCATGGCAGTGAAATTGCTGTCCAAGCCATAGTTGTCGGTGATCAAAAGTGACAATTTCATGGCGTCGTTGGCAATCAGTTTGGAGGTAGATTGTTTGAGCACATCTAATTGATTTTGCGCAAATTTGAAATCTCCATCGTAGTAGAAAATTCGCGCATTTTTGAATTTTGCTTCAAATCCAATCGGTTCATATTTGAAATCTTTGTCCACTTGCATGTAAAACAAAGATGCTTCCCAAATATCGTCTCTTAAAACCAAAATATCAGCCAATTGCATTTTCAATTCAGCTTCTTGAATTTGTGTAATTCCAGGGATTTTGAGCGCTTCTTCCAAGAGATTTTTCGCTTCTAAAGTTTGATTGGCATAATACGCTTGGATGTGTGCCAATTCTGAAATCAATCGAATGCTCGCGCGATTTTTCCCAACGCGATTTAAGGTTGCTTGGTAATCATTCAATGTGCTCGTCAACTCTTCTGAAGCGTAATTTCTATTTTGTGTAATTTCTTGAAAATGGGTATTCAACAAAGCGAATTCAGCTTCATAAAACAAAGCATTTTCTTCTCCCATGTCAACCACATATTTGAAACATTTGCGTGCAACATCAAAAACTTTGTTTTGAACGCACATATTTCCCAATTCATATACGCGCTGTCCAGCACCTTTTTCGCGTTTGTCGAGTGCTTGCGCTTGCACCAAGGCTGCTGCGAATTGTTTTTTCTGTGTAAAAAGCCAAATTAGCATTTCAGCATACACAAATTCATTCGGTTTTTTCTGAGATTTTTCTAGCAATTTTTGTTTCAATAAGTCATATTCAGGACTGATTTCTTTCGAAAAATCAATTCTTTGTGTCAATACTGATTGAATAGAAGGTGCATAATTTGCTTGAATTTCGATTAAATTCAGGTATTCTTCAATCATCTTTTCAGGTTGACCTGTGATGTTGTAAATTTCAGCAAACTCGATGTTTAGCGGATAATTTTCCTTTAAACTTTTGCGTCCTTTTTCCAGTAATTGTAGCGCCAGATCGTATTTTCCTTTGTTTCTGAAAGCTTTGTATAAATCGAGTAGGGTAAAGGTCGAAGTGGAATAATCCGTAATTAAATCTTGGTAAATTTTGTTCGCGTCTTTTGCTTTGTCGTGATTTTCATAAAATTCGCCCAAAAGCACTGGATATTCGAGATTATTTCTGTCGTTAGAAATTTGTTTTTTGATCAATTTCTCCGCTTCCTTTTCATTTTCAAGCGCAATGAGACAATCGTAATAGCGGGTAAAATTGAATTTGTTGTTTTCTTTCGCATATAATTTTTGGCAATAAGGCAAGGCTTTTTCGAACTGACCTGCGGCGTAATAATATTGCGCCAATTGTTGATCTGTTCCTTCTTGCGCGCGAGCAATTGTAGCAAGAAATAAGATGAAAATGAGACTAAGTAATTTCATGGTATGTAAAGATACAAATCAATTTATTGTGAAACGCTGTAAGCTTTGATTTCGTTGTGCAATCTGTTGTATGAATTTACGCAAATTGTTTTTGTTTCAAGCATTTTTTGAAGAAAATTGGCTAGTTCTGTCACTTTTTTCTCTTCAAATTGGATATTTTCATCATATTTTGAACGGTCGCCTTGCGCGTTTTTTATTTCGTTATTGAGTTGTTCTAAACTTTGCGAAGCATCATAAATATTTCGTTTCATTCCGTCATTAGAAGATTGAAAAAACGACAAACCAGTGGAAATGTATTTATAATCTTCTAGTTTTTGTGCCCATTCGACATTGATGGTGTCTAAGTTGCTACTTTTTCGGTAAATATCTTTCCTTACAGTATTTACTTCTTCTATCATCGGCGTTAAATCTTCAATTTGCGCGCCCTTCCATGTTTCGCGAATGCTATTTATCTTGTTGATCAATGATTCCATTTTGTCTAATTGTTTCTGCTTCTTCACATCGTGACATGCGAATAGAATGAAACAAGCAACAAGTCCGAAAACGATTTTTTTCATTGATTTTTATTTACAACAAAAATAATCAAATGTTTGGCTTCTGCCAATTGGTTGGATTTGGAATTTTGAAACACAAAAAAACCGAAGAAAATGAATCCTTCGGTTTTTTGATAACTAATAGATAAATTGTCTTACAAATTATAGTAACCAGCTTCAATTAAACTAGTTGCAATAATTTGTCTTGCTTCTTTTGGATTGAAGTTTTCAGTTTTGGTAAATCTTCTCAATCCCATCAACATCATGCGCGCTTCGTCGCCGTCAGCGAATGAATTGATTGCATCTTTTCCAGCTTTCGCGATTTTATCTGCCACGTCGTAGAAATACGTTTTTGCAATCGCAATTTGAACTTTGGCTGCTTCTTCTCCTTTGCTTTGGATAAGTTTATCCACACGCAATAAAACTGATTCAGCTTGATATGTCCAGATGGCGATGTCCGCGATTCCCATCAAAACTTCTTGTTCTTTGGAAAGTGTTTGCATTAATTTTTGAACCGCTGAACCAGCAACCATCAAGATTGATTTTTTGAATCCTTCAATCATCGCATATTCTGCTGCCAATGGTCCGTCTTCCGTTTCAACTGCTTCTGGAATACTCATCAATTCGCCAGCAACTTGCATCGCAGGTCCCATCAAATCCAATTCACCTTTCAAAGCACGTCTTAGAATCATGTCCACTGTCAGCATGCGGTTGATTTCGTTTGTACCTTCAAAAATTCGATTGATTCGAGAATCTCTGTAAGCTCTTTCCACCGTTGATTCTGCAGAATAACCCATTCCGCCGAAGATTTGAACTGCTTCATCTACCACATAATCCAAACATTCAGAACCTGCCACTTTCAAAACGGCACATTCAGCAGCGAATTGTTCAATTCCTTTCAATGTTGCTTGCGATTTCGGCATTCCGCCATCGATGTATGCTTTAATTGCATCGTCGATGTTTTGTCCGGCACGATATGTAGCAGATTCAACCGCAAATGCGCGAATTGCTTGTTCGGCGATTTTATATCTGATAGCGCCATATTTTGAAATTGAACGACCAAATTGTTCTCTTTCATTGGCATATTTAATCGATTCTGTGATTGTTTCTTTGGCACCACCTAAAACACCTGCTGCCAATTTGATACGGCCAATATTTAAAATGTTGATGGCGATTTTGAATCCATTTTCTCTTTCAGAAAGCATGTTTTCAGCCGGAACTTTTACGTTGTTGAAGAAAACTTGTCTAGTAGAAGAACCTTTGATTCCCATTTTTTTCTCTTCTGGATTCAAAGAAATTCCTTCAGAATCGGCTTCCACCAAAAAAGCAGTTAAGTTTTTATCATCACCAATTTTAGCAAAAACAGTGAAAAAGTTTGCAAATCCACCATTGGTGATCCACATTTTTTGACCTGTGATTGAATAGTAAGTTCCATCTTCAGAAAGTACTGCTTTGGTTTTTCCAGAATTGGCATCAGAACCTGAACCTGGTTCGGTCAAACAATACGCCGCTTTCCACTCACCAGTTGCTAATTTTTCAACGTATTTTGCTTTTTGTGCATCAGTTCCGTAGTACAACAATGGCAAAGTTCCAATTCCAGTATGTGCGCCATAAGCGACAGAGAACGAATGTCCTTTTCCAAGTCTTTCAGTGGCCAATAAAGAAGTTTTGAAATCAACGCCCATTCCACCAAATTCTTCAGGAACAGACATTCCCAACATTCCTAATTCTCCTGCTTTTTCCAAAAGTGAAGGCATCAATCCTTCTTCCATTTTGTCGATTCTTTCCAAGTTTGGAGTGACTTCTTGAGCGATGAAATCATCACACATTTGTGCAATCATTTTTTGTTCTTCAGTCCATTCTTCAGGTGTAAAAATCTGAGAAGGCAATGTTTTTCGGATGATAAATTCTCCGCCTTTTAAAGCTGATTGATTTAATTCTGACATATAAGTGTATTTAAAAAAGTCTTTATTTTCGACTAAGGTAAAAAACACTTTTTTATTATGCAAGCATATTAAATATATTTTTTGTTAATTCTCCCAAACTGGAAAATCAGTGAAATTATTTTCGGTAAAAAAGCAATAAATTGGATGTTATAGAGAAATTCGTTTTATTTTAAAACATTGACGTGTCCAGATATCTTTTTCTCTTTTTTGCGATTGTCGCAGCCGATATATTTTAAGACATAAGAATAGGTGTCATCTTGCACCAAAACACCTTTGTAAGTTCCATCCCAACCTTCAGTTGGATCGTCAGTAGAAAATAAAACTTCACCCCATCGGTCATAAACTTTAAAGTCCCACGAATAAACTTCGAGATAAATTACGGCATTAAAAGTATTATTAAACTCATTTCCATCAGGCGTAAAAGTATTTGGAATATAGACCGTAAATGGTTCAATGAATAAATTTTGATAGCTTGTATCTGTGCAACCAAAACTATTGGTTACAATCTGGCTTGGTCGTTTTTGACCACTTGTTGTGTATGCATAAATTGGATTTCTTTCTGTTGAGTAGTTGAAATCATCATCAAAAAGGTATAAAATTTCATCGCCATCAATCGATAAATCTGTGAATGTAATTTCAGAATGACAAATGTCAATGATTTGAGGATTTACTGTAAATTGAGATGTAGGAGATGGATGCACGTTAACTAAATCTGGCTTATACAAAGATAAAGTGTCAATACAACCTTCTGTTGTAACGATTGAAAGTTGAATATTATAAATCCCAGGTCCATCATAAATATGTGCTGGATTTTGTTCTGTTGAAGTAGAACCATCACCAAAATCCCAAAAATATTGAATTGGAGTATCCGAAATACTTAAATCATAAAATTGAGCAATGTATGGTGCACATCTTAAGTTTGAATCGATTCCAAAGTCAATTTCTGGAACTCTAAATATCGTTACAGTTGAAGTTGCTGTTGCAGAACAAGTGTTAAACGATGCTGTTAATGTTACAGGAAAAACACCAGATTGATTGTAAATTACATTGTTAACATCTTCTTGATTCGAACTTTGAATGGAAGCATTTGGCCCAAAATCCCATGTGATGGTTGTAATGTTCGGTGGACCAGAAACTGTTCCGTCAAAATTGATGCTATTGTTGGTTATACAAAGTGAATCATTGTGTGTAAATGCGACATTCAAGGTTTCATAAACAGTTATTGGTTGAATCAAAGTGTCGTTACAAATATTGTTGTTATTAACAATCAAAGTAACGTCGTAAGTTCCTCCCGATGGAAAAGTATATGTGGGACTAATTTGCGTACTAACGTCAGAACTTAAATTTGGAACACCAAAATCCCAATTATTGCCCAAAGCGTTGACAGAATTATTCACAAAATCAACCGTTAAACCTTCACATTCTACGTTAGATGGTACGGTAAAATTGGCCACTGAACTTGGGTAAATGAAAACGGAATCGCTAAAAGTTTTCAAGCAAGTACCAAAACTAGCAGTTAGCGTTACAGGAATAAAGCCAGTTGTTGTAAAATTTACATCATTTACATCCAATAAATTTGAAGTTGGAATAGAAGCATTTGAACCAAAATCGTATGTGAAATTTGTTCCCGCAGGTCCTACAAATGAACCATCAAAATCGAGGGAATTTCCTGTAAAGCAGACTGAATCTTGCACAACGTAATTGACAGTTAAATTTTCATTTACTTCAAAAACTTGGACAGACGTATCCGTGCAAGGCCAACCTGGATTGGCGATTAACGTTACATTATAAGTTCCTGGTGCAGGAAAAGTGTAAGTTGGTTCAAATTGAGTGCTAACGTCTGTAGTAATATTTGGTACTCCAAAATCCCATGCGTAAGAAGAAGCGCCATAACTTTCATTTTCAAATGTAATCGTTGCTCCCTCACAAAATGACACAAAAGTCGTCATTTCTGATTGCGGCGTCAAAATCGCTTGTAAAGTTATGTTACAATTGATTACTTTAAAAATAAAGTCGCGGTCAGTTTGACCAATTAAAACTCCATTTCGGTATTCTTTTACGCGAATTCCGATCACAAAAAGTCCAATCAATTCTGGATTTGTAGTCAAAACTCCTGTAGATGGATTGATGGAAATCGTTGCTCCAGGTCCCAATGGATTTGCAGCTGTAAAATTGGTTGCCCAAAACACTGGTCCATAATTGGGTGGTGGTGCTGGATTTGGCTGTGGAGTGGCAGCATCTGCCCCAGAATAAGGCGTAATTAATTCGTATACCAATTGGTCTCCATCAGGATCTGTCGCTGAATGGTCGAAAACCAAATCATCATTGTTGCACAAAACCAAAGGTGGATAATTTGTAAATCTTGGACTGCTGTTTACAAAATTGTTATTTGCAGTACCAGGAATATGAGTGGTAAGTGTTAAGCCTGTACTACCTGGATCCACAATATTTATAACATCCGGTCTTCTGCAGCATCTTTGGTATGAAATAGTATAACCGCCAGCAGTTGGAGGTAAATTTACAATGGTTGTGTAAACCGCTTTTTCATTGCAAAAACCAGTAGGTGTAACGACGCAAGGATTATTAAAAATAATTGGTAAAACAACGCTTCCAGGAAATGGAACTTCCACATTTTGAACCAATACATTATTTGAACTGTAAATGGCTAGAAACAAAGGGTCATCATAAGGTGCGCCTGAAACAGTTTCACAATCTCGGTAAACAGCAATCGAAATTCGGTAATTGTTATTTCCTAAATAGTCATAGTAAATCTCACCACCAATAATGTGTGTAGCATGTGCATTGAAAAATGAACACCAGAACAGGAGAAAAACGATAAAACTCTTAAACTTCATAGTCTAGGCTAACTAAACGAAAGAAATCAAACTTTGGTTGCTTAAAATTGATTTTTCAAGAACAAATTTAACATTTTTGTCTCTGATTCTAAGTTATTTTACAGTTATTTTAAGTTGAAATTAATTCAGGAAATCGAATGGATTGTCGAGCTCATATTGATAGTCAAGCAATGATTTTGATTTTTGATTATCGACGATTTTAGAAATGAAAGTATTTTCTTCTATTGCGTATAAAGGTTTTGTTAGTTTCAGCTTGTCGCAGCAAAAAGTATAGTATGCCTCTTTCGTTGGATGCTCAGATGCGCAAGCATTAAAAATTTCTCCCCAAATTTGCTTTTCAATGATGGCCTCAATAATTCCGATACAATCTTTTTGGTGAATCAGATTGACCGGAGATTTTCCATTGGGTAGATTCACTTTTCCTGCAAAATACTTGGCGATTTGCCTGTCTTCTCCGATTAGTCCAGCCATCCTAACTATCGTCAATCTTTCTTTCAAATTTTGATGTAAAACTTCTTCAGCATAAGCCAAATGATTTTCATTTAAAATACCCAATCTATCAAATTCATTTTCTTTTGCGATGGTAATTGAATCTGGATAAATTCCAGTTGAACTGACAAAAATGAATTTCGTTTTATCGAAAAACGGTTGAATTGCTTTTAATAATTGTTCCCCATAAAATCGAATATCAGCGTTTGATTTATTTCTTTTTAGCGGAAAGTTGAGGATACAGATGTCTGTTTTTTCGAAAAAAGAGTTTAAATTTTGCGGTAAATTAGCAGATAAATCAAAAAGTTCTACTGAAAATCCATTTTCTTCCAATGATTTAATTTTAGAAAAAGTAGTTGTAGTACCAACTATTTTGTGCCCTTTTGCTAAGAGTGATTTCCCTAAGGGTAAACCCAGCCATCCAAATCCAATTATCGCTATTTTCATTCTTATCAATTGCATTAGCAAAGGTCTCAATTTTAAATTTATTCTGCGCCTTTCGGTAAATTTTATTCAAAACTTTTTAGACAAGAATTTGTTCTACTAAAGATTGATTAATGTCAGGAAAATTTCCTGCAAATTTCGAACTTGACTTCAACATCTTGTATAACTTTACAGCGCTTTTAAATTGTTTGAAAAGTAAAAAAAATGAAAAAATGAACAGACCTTTCAGTAAATGGTTTATCCGACTCAATTGGATTTCATTAGTATTGATATTTCTTGTGACTATCGCAGGGAGTTTTGTGAGAATTTCTGGAAGTGGAATGGGTTGTCCAGATTGGCCAAAATGTTTTGGTCAGTGGGTTCCACCAACGGATGAAGCGGTTTTGCCCGCTGATTACAAAGTTGTTTATTCAACCAAACGCGCCAAAAAAATTGAAAAATTCTCGAAATTATTGGATGCAATTGGATTCAAAACGGAAGCCAAGAAAATCAGAGAAGATAAATCATTGCTATATGAACAAGATTTTAATGCTCAAAAAACTTGGACAGAATACGTCAATCGTTTGGTAGGTTTTTTAGCTGGAAATGCGATTTTGTTGATTTTTCTGTGGGTTTTAGTACGATATAGACAGCGAAAATTGGTTTTTCTGGCAACCATTAATCTCATCTTTTTGATGTTTCAAGCTTGGTTCGGCTCAATAGTAGTGGCAACAAATTTGGTTCCATGGACGATTACTGTTCATTTATTCTTCGCGATAGTAATCATAGCGATTCAGGCGATTATTTTACTTCAAGTGAGTCCCAGTCAGCAAATCAAATTGCATCTTTCAACTCCGATGAGGTGGATTGTTGGAATTACTTTTTTGATCACTTTTATCCAAATGTTTTTGGGAACGCAAGTACGTGAATCGATAGACATGTTGACGATGCAAGGCTTCGGGCGTGATTCGTGGACAGATAAATTAGGAATGCCGTTTTACATTCACCGTTCTTTTTCATGGTTAGTATTGATTATGTTGACTGTTCTGGCTTGGTTGAATTTCAAAGGACCACAAAAGCGTTTGATTTACATGGCTTTTATTGTGTTGGCGATTGAATTGACTTCTGGTGTTTTGTTGGCTTATGCCGATATGCCAGGATTGGTGCAAACTTCTCATTTGATTTTTGCGACTTGGTTATTGACAATCTTGTTGTTAGCGACTTTAAGAATGCGAAAATTAGCTGTGAATTAAAAGATTCGCAATTTTCCCCATTTGATATTTGTACTTTTGTGTTGCGCAAGTTGCGTAGATTACACAAAATTATTTTATGCCATTTTCTTCTTTCGGATTATCAGATGCTTTAGTCAAAACGCTGACTGAATTAAAATACGAGCGACCTTATCCCGTTCAGGAAAAAGTTATTCCTGCGATCCAAACACAAAAAGATGTTTTGGTTATTGCTCCCACTGGTTCAGGTAAAACCTTGAGTTTTGCGCTTCCGATTTTGAATAAATTGGCTGACAAAAAGTTAGAACGAAACCGAAATATTCAAGCATTAATTGTTCTACCAACGCGAGAATTGGCGATTCAAGTGCAAGCCGTTTTCCATACATTCACTTCAGCGATGAATTCGGATGTTCGGTCTATGGCAGTTTACGGTGGAGTTTCCATCAATCCGCAAATGAAAGCGATGATGGGCGTAAATGTTTTAATTGCCACTCCAGGACGTTTGATAGAATTGATTGAGTCCAACGCAGTGAAGTTGCACGAATGCAGAACCTTGGTACTTGATGAAGCGGATAAATTGTTGAATTTAGGTTTCCAAAAGGAAATGAATCGCATCTTGTCGGTTTTACCTAAAAAGCGACAAAATTTACTTTTTTCAGCTACATTAAATGAGGATGTTTCTGCGATTACACAGATTTTATTGCAAAATCCTGAAGTCGTAAAAATCGAAGCTGAGGAAAAATCGATTGAATTAATACAGCAAGCGGCGTATCGTGTTTCGGAAGAACAAAAAGGACCGTTGTTACGCTATTTGATTAAATCCAAGAACATGCAACAAGTGTTGGTTTTTACCAGTTCTATTTTTCAAGCGGATAAAGTAACCGATAAATTGCAGAAAAACGGAATCAACGCAGTAGCAATCCATAGCAAGAAAAGTCAGGAAGCGAGAACGAAATCGTTGGCGAATTTCAAAGCTGGAAGAACGCGCGTATTGGTAGCAACTGATTTGATTTCCAGGGGAATTGACATTCAGTTTTTACCTTTTGTTTTTAACTATGATTTGCCCAGATCTCCTAAAGAATTTGTGCATCGAATTGGTCGAACTGGAAGGGCAGAAGCGAGTGGCGAAGCGTTGACTTTCGTGTCGCCAGAAGACGAACACCACTTCAAAGTAATTCAAAAGAAAATGAAAAGAATGGTGGAAATGGTCGATTCAGAATCATTTGATTTGAAAGGATTTTAGTTTTCCATCAGATAATTATTGCGAATCTTTGCGTTTAAAGAAGAGATTTGTATATTTGCACCCCAATAGATTTTTCGAAAGGGAAAGGTCCTATAGCTCATTCGGTTAGAGCAACTGACTCATAATCAGTAGGTGCTTGGTTCGATTCCAAGTGGGACCACGAGATTAAAAAGCCCCATAAATTGGGGCTTTTTTTATTTTGGGAAGCGACTATCTTTTATTTGTAAAACTTTAGATGTCAAGTGATTTATTTTAGACCAAGGTAAATACCAACCAGAACGAAACCAATATTAATTAAATACCTAATATTTACTTCCTGCTGAAGCCAATGCGCATTTTGCAACCAAAGGAATCTCTGATTTTGAAAACGATTTAATCCAATGTAATCACCGTGATATTTACTTTGCTGACCAAAGCGATTGAGCCAATATACTTTTTTGTTTTTATATTCCAAGCAAATGACTTTGCTATAAAATTTTTCCCCTTTGTGCACAAGAGGATGCGAGTTATTACCTTGGATAAACCGACCTTCTTTTATTTCGATTACTTCCAATTTACCTTCTAACAATACACCAGAATTCGGTATGTGATTTAAACATTTTATTTTCATATGAGTCTATTTTATATTTAATAGACTTTTTTGTTTTAAAACTGTTCCGTTTTTAATTCAAACTTTTTTTACTCATCCAACCACAACCTCCTATATTCCATTTTCCCATCATAATCCTTTGCTTGCTTCTGTGTATCAAACACACGCTTTCCGCGCGGGTCATTGCCAACGCCAGCTTGATATGCCCAATTTCCCCAATTGCTGGAAACATCGTAGTCGATGAGTTGTTGCTCAAAATACTGTGCGCCAATGCGCCAATCTTGTTTCAGTTGGTCGATGAAATAACTAGCAACATTTTGTCTTCCGCGGTTACTCATAAATCCAGTTAATTTTAATTCACGCATGTTGGCATCCACAAAATCTTCGCCCGTTTTGCCGTCAATCCAAGCTTGAAATACTGTTTCATCGCGCGCTGAGTAAGCCGTTTCTCGTTGATTAAATCCATGCAATTTGAAAAATTTTGCTCCATGTTTTTTGAACATGAATCTGAAAAAATCTCGCCACAACAATTCGAAAATTAGCCAATAAGTCGATTCATTTGCTTGATTTTCTGCTTCAAATTTCTTGATTTCGTGGTAAATATATCTTGGAGAAATACTTCCTTTCGCTAACCATGGAGACAATTTCGAAGAATAATCACCGCCAATTAATCCATTGCGTGTCTCCTTATATTTCAGCAATAATTTTGATTCAAAGAGGTAATAATTCAATCTTTTCAAGGCTTCCGTTTCGCCACCTTTGAACTGAACTGCAGCCCTTTTATCCATTTTTTCAATCGGGAGTGAGGGTAAATCTAAATGTTGCACTTTCAAAAGTGGAATGACAGGTGAAGGAATTTTTTCAGGCGTGGCAACAATTGGTCGAATGGAAGATTCATGCTCGATACGCTTGCGAAATTGCGTGAACATGTCTGGGATTTGCGAAATAGCGAATGGTAAATCAACCGCGTGATACAAAGTACTCGTGCTGAATGTTTCCATTACGCATTTGTGTTTCCAAAGCGCTTGTTCTACTTCATTCAACATTTGCTTTTCTTCTGTTGCAATTTCTTTTTTAGTGTACACTTTTTGTACTTCATGTGATGCTGCAAATTTCGGGATTTCAACACTCGGATTGCCTTTTAAAATCCATAATCCGCTTCCTTTCTCGCGTAAATTTTTATCCAAATCGATCAACGATTCAATGATAAATTGCTTTCTAAAATTCCCTATTTTTTGAAATTTACCAACTTGTTTGTCCCAATTTTCATCCAAGCAATAAACTGGGATGACTTCGTCGCTGTGCGCAATGGCTTCCACCAAAGTTTCGTTGTCGTGAAGGCGTAAGTCTGTTTTGAACCAAATGATTGAACGTTTCATTTACAAAGAGTTAATGTTGTCTAAATAATATTGTGCTTGTGCTAAAATTGCTTCTTTTTTGGAAATTTCCATCTTGTTCCAAACATTGTACATCATCCCAATGCGTGGATTTTTGCCTAATTTATTTTCATGTCTGTCGTAAAAATGCCAATATAAGCTGTTGAAAGGACAGGCCTTTTCACCTACTTTTTCTTTTTTGGAGTAAAAGCAATTTTCACAATAATTGCTCATTTTGTCGATGTAAGTCGCGGATGACACATACGGTTTGGTGCCAATGATTCCGCCGTCAGCGAATTGACTCATGCCGCGGGTATTGGTGATTTCGACCCAATCCAAGGCATCGATGTAAATTCCCAAATACCATTGGTCTAATTCATCTGGATTTATGCCCGCCAAAAGCGCAAAATTTCCAGTGACCATCAAGCGTTGAATGTGATGAGCATACGCGTAATCCAAGGATTGATGAATCGCAGATTGCAAACATTTCATTTTTGTTTCGCCTGTCCAAAACCAATTTGGCAACGGATTGGAGTGATTGAAGAAATGCAAAGTCGCAAATGCTGGCATTTTTGCCCAATAAATTCCCCGCATGAATTCTCGCCAACCAACTATTTGTCGCACAAATCCTTCTACTTGATTGTAGGTGATTTCCTCTCGTCGTGATTCCCAAGCTTGGATGACTTTTTCAATGACTTCTTTGGGAGATAAGATTTTCAAATTCATGGAAAATGACAAGCGAGAATGATAAACGGACCAAGATTGAGTCGTCATTGCATCTTCAAAAGTTCCAAAAAATGGTAGACAATTTTCAATGAAAGCGTCCAATAATTCCAATGCTTGCACGCGATTGATGGGCCAAATAAATCGTTTTGCATCAATGTTTCCAATTGTTTTAATTCCAATAGATAGAATTTCTTCGTAAATAGTAGTC
>JBFYPS010000191.1:0-5500 GCA_041303135.1 Crocinitomicaceae bacterium
GTATTTATAGCGTAAGCTTTCGAAAAAATGACTGTATTCATTATTTTTCGTAAATAAATAAATCATGAAAAGTATTACTGATAGAATTGAAAATCTTATCATTACATATCTTTATTTACCGCTTCGCTTGTTTTATCAACTTGTGTTTCAGCCTCGCTTAATTTCTCCTTTTCCATTATAAGAGAGACTGTTTTTTTTTGCATTTCTTTCATTTTTCTCCCTTCTAACTTTATTTGAATTACTTAAATTTTCAATTTCTTTCTAACTTGTTTTTTTAGTTTTTTAATGTACATAAAATAGTAGTTGAAAAGAAATACAACAATTAAACTGCCCCAAAAACAAAAGGCTTTCCAACTACAAAAATTAAAAGATGCAAAGAATAAAAGAGCAAATTCCATAGAATATAGTCCCAATTCAGCATTTAATGTAGGTAAACTATCTCTTTTAGTTAATATACAAGCAATTTCATAAATAATAAAAGTAAAAGATTCTAACTTGTTTACAATTTTCTGCATTAGAGCTTTTGTTTTTTTGAGACCATTCGATTGCAAAAAGTCTTTTACTTATTTTCAGGTCTTGATGGATTCATAAATTTTAAGACTGATTGTCTTCATCATATTTCCGTTGAAACAAAGCTACAAAAAAATCCATCAAAATTTTTTTTAGACATTATGCTTCCAATCGTTTTTCAACAAATTTTGTTATTAAATAAATCCCAAATCAAAAAATCATTTCGCAGAATCCGTTTATCTTTGCAAGATGCAAGAAATGATATTGATACTGGATTTTGGATCGCAATACACACAGCTGATTGCGAGACGAGTAAGAGAACTAAATGTGTATTGTGAAATTCATCCTTGGAACAAAATTCCAGCCTTGAATCAAAACATCAAAGGAGTAATCCTTTCAGGAAGTCCTTTTTCAACCAGAGATCCGCAGGCGCCAACACCAGATTTATCTGAAATCAAAGGCAAATTGCCCTTACTTGGCGTTTGTTTCGGTGCGCAATATTTGGCAAATAATTACGGTGGCGAAGTCTTGCCTTCAACCATCAGAGAATACGGAAGAGCCAATCTTTCAAGTGTTGATTCTACGCACGAATTAACCAAAGGAATGACCGTAGGTTCTCAAGTTTGGATGTCGCACGGTGACACCATCAAAAAAATCCCAGCAAACTATGAAATCATCGCAAGCACAAGCGATGTAGCGATTGCAGGTTACCACATTCAAGGTGAACAAACGTATGGAATTCAGTTTCATCCAGAAGTTTATCACTCGCTAGAAGGCGGTATTTTATTGAAAAATTTCATTGTAGATATTTGTAAATGCGACCAAAGTTGGACGCCAGATTCATTCGTTGATTCAACGGTGGCTGATTTGAAAGCGCAAATCGGAAACGACAAAGTGATTTTAGGTTTGTCTGGTGGCGTTGATTCTTCTGTTGCTGCCGTTTTGGTGCACAAAGCGATTGGTGCCAATTTGCATTGCATTTTTGTGGACAACGGATTGTTGCGCAAAGATGAATTTGCTTCGGTGTTGGCTTCTTACCAAGGAATGGGCTTGAACGTGAAAGGAGTAGATGCTTCTCAAAAGTTCTATTCAGCCTTGGAAGGTTTGACAGATCCAGAATTGAAAAGAAAAGCCATCGGAAAAGTGTTTATCGATGTTTTTGACGAAGAATCTAAATTGGTAGAAGATGCCAAATGGTTGGGACAAGGAACGATTTATCCAGATGTGATTGAGTCTGTTTCTGTCAACGGTGGACCTTCGCAAACCATTAAATCTCACCACAATGTGGGAGGTTTGCCGGATTACATGAAGTTGAAAGTAGTTGAGCCTTTGCGTTTGTTGTTCAAAGATGAGGTTCGCCGCGTAGGAAAATCTTTGCACATTTCACCAAATATTTTGGAAAGACATCCTTTTCCTGGTCCAGGATTGGGAATTAGAATTTTGGGTGAAGTTACGGCTGAGAAAGTGCGCATTTTGCAAGAAGTGGACAGTATTTTTATCAACGGTTTGAAAGAAGATGGTTTGTACAACGATGTTTGGCAAGCGGGCGCGATTTTCCTTCCTGTGCAATCGGTTGGCGTGATGGGCGACGAACGAACTTATGAAAATGCAGTAGCTTTGAGAGCGGTTTCTTCAACTGACGGAATGACTGCTGATTGGTGTCATTTGCCGTATGAATTCTTAGCTAAAATCTCAAATAAAATCATCAATCAGGTGAAAGGAATCAATCGTGTAACTTACGATATCAGCTCCAAACCACCTGCAACAATCGAGTGGGAATAACAATGGCAGATTTTTTGAAGAACAAATTTCACGTTTTTCAAAATTGATGCGTTATTCATTGAATTAAATTATTGCTTAATTTCAAATTATGAAGAATATTTTAGGGTTATTGTTTGTATTGCTTGCATTTCAATTGTTTGCGCAGCCAGAAGGCGCAGAAGTGGAGTGGAAGGATGGAAAAAAATATTACATTCACTTTGTGCAAGCAGGAAATACCTTGTATGGTTTGACCAAATTGTATAAAATTACGGCGGAAGAAATTGTGGCCACAAATCCAGAACTTTCTGCCGGTTTGAAAGAAGGACAAAAATTATTGATTCCTGCAGTTGCCTCGAATGAAACCCTAGTAAATATAAAGCCTGTCTCATCCAACGATAAAACACACGTTGTAGAAAAGTCGGAAACTTTGTACGGAATTTCCAGAAAATATGATGTTTCGATGGAAGAAATGGTAGAAGCCAATCCTGGGATTGAAAATGGAATTTCTATTGGTCAAACATTGATTATTCCTGAAAGTAAAACGACCAATAAAACGCCAAAAGCGCCCAAAGTAGAATCGAAAATTGTTTTTTACGACACAACAATCGTTCATACTGTGTTGGATCACGAAACGATGTATAGCATTTCCAAGCGATTCATGGTATCGGTCGAAGAATTGCAAAAAGTGAATGGATTGAAAAGTACCAAAATCAAACCAGGAGAAACAATTAAAATTCCAATCAAGAAAGAGAAAATCTCGAAAGTTGAAATTCGCCAAGTTGAAAAAGTAATTGACAAAAAAGTGGACGAAGAGTTGATTTTCAAGAGTAAAAGTGAATATAATATTCTGATTTTATTGCCATTTAGTTTGGATAAAAACCCTGACGGAATTACTGGAATTTCAACAGAATTTTTGATGGGCGCACAAATTGCCTTGGATTCATTGGAAGGATTAGGACTGAATGCAAATGTTCAAATTCTGGATGTTGGCGTTGATACAGCAAAAATGAAATCGATGTTGAATCAGAAAGAGTTCAAAGATGTAGATTTAATCATCGGACCTTTGATGGGGAAAAATTTGGATATCGTGGCTCGTTGGTGTAATGTCAATAAAGTAAGAATGATTTCTCCTGTCACAGCACAAACTGAAATTCTGAAAAACAATCCTTACACAATTGATGCGGTGACTTCTGACATCACTTTGATGCAAGGAATTGCGAAGTACATTGTTGAAAATAATTCGAGAGATCAAATAGTATTGGTAAAAACAGGAGCGAAAGACGATGATTTATACCAAGCTTTTAGAAAGAAATTCATGAGCTTAAGCGCTGCTAGTTCCAAGCAAAAGTTGATTGAAATCGACATGTTGGATCTTGGTACACATATCAGAAAGGGTGGAAACACGATTTTTATTGTTCCTTCAAGAGATAAAATTGTTGCGACAAAATTTATCAATGCCTTGAACAAGGTGGCTTCAAAAGCAGGAACAGGAACTATCGCTTTTTATGGCATGAAAGAATGGGTGAATTTTGATGACATTAAAAGTTTTTATAAAAACAAGTATCAATTTCATTTCGCGTCTTCTAATGATTTCAACTATACCTATGAGGAAACGAAAAGTTTGATGAAAGAATTTCGAAAAGCATACAATTCAGATTTGTCAAAATATGGTGCACAAGGATTTGATATCACCTTTTATTTTATTCAATCTTTGCTGATGGATATAAAACCAAAAGCAGGTGTAATGAATGATATTAAAATTGCTGCAACCGGTCCAGGAAATGGTCAAGAAAACAAAGCTTGTTTTATTTTAAAGCAAGTGGATTATGAAATCATCAAATTGGCAAGTTTCAATGAATAAGGAAGAAATTGCATCACAATTTAAGACGCTGCAGGATACTATTTGCAAAGGATTAGAAGATTTGGATGGAAAATCTAAATTTATCGAAGATTTGTGGGACAGGGCTGAAGGTGGAGGAGGTAGAACACGAATCATTGCTAATGGCGATTTACTTGAAAAAGGAGGTGTTGCATTTTCTGCAGTTCATGGTGCTGTAACGCCAGAAATGAATAAGCAATTGGGCTTGGAAGGAAAAACTTTTTTCGCAACAGGTGTTTCAATTGTGTTGCATCCTAAAAATCCACATGTTCCAATCATTCACATGAATGTGCGCTATTTCCAGATGGATGAAGGTGTTTATTGGTTTGGTGGTGGAATTGATTTGACGCCACATTATGTAATCGAAAGTCAAGCTGAAATGTTTCATAACGATTTGAAGCAAATTTGTGCTGATTTTGATGCTGGTTTTTACGAGAAATTCAAGAAATGGGCGGATGAATATTTTTACATTCCCCACAGAAATGAAACACGCGGAATCGGAGGAATTTTTTACGACCATTTGTCAGAAAATAATTGTTCATTATCCAAAAAACAATTGCTCGAATTTGCGATTGAACTTGGAACTAATTTTCCTGTAATTTATGGAAAGCAAGCTGAATTGGGAAGACATTTGCCCTTTACCGATGACGAAATTCGTTGGAGAAATTTGCGAAGAGGTAGATATGTTGAATTCAATTTGGTGAATGATAGAGGTACAAAATTCGGATTGCATTCTGGCGGAAGAACAGAATCAATTTTGATGAGTTTACCGGCAAATGCTTCTTGGGAATATAATTTTCATCCTGAAGAAAATTCAAGAGAAGCGATGACATTGAATTATTTGCAAGGAAAAAAATGAGATAAATTTAAGCGCATGAATACACCGTCAAAAATTAAAATCTGGTTGTTAGGAGTTGTTATTTTACCGCTCATTTCTGGACTTTTAATGACTTTTGGATGGCCGCCTTATGGTATTTTCCCTTTGCTTTTTATTGGATTGATTCCTTTGTTTTTCGCTTTTGATGCGATTGGTCTCATAAAAGGTAAATCAAAGTATTTTGCCATTTTTCTAGCAAGTTTTATCGCACATTTTTTGTGGGTCGGAATCAGCTTAAAATGGCTCGGTACAACTTCTCCACAGTCATTTTTAACCGGAGTAACATTTGAATCACTTTCGCTATCCTTGGCAATTATACCAACTCCTTTTATTGCTCAGAAATATGGCAAAAATTGGAGTTTTATATTCTTTTCCATTGCTTGGATGAGCGTTGAGTTCTTGAATCAAAATTGGTTACTAGGAACACCATATCTGGCTTTAGGAAGTGGATTTGGAATGTTTCCGAAAATCAT
>JBFYPS010000192.1:0-5743 GCA_041303135.1 Crocinitomicaceae bacterium
ATCTAAAAGAAATGGGCTTCAAAGAATATTGATTTTTTCTAGTCTTTTATCAAAGTATATCCTGGATATTTTTTTGCGTCATACACAAACTTTGAATCATCAACTGTTGGATTGGCAGTAAACTTTGTCAATGAATAAGTCATTGTTGTTCCATTTTTTGCTTTCATCACAGCTTTTTTCAATTCGTTATCACTTTTTGAAATATATAAAATGATGGTATGATAATCAACCTTGCTTGGGTTTTTTGGTACTAATTTGATCACCGAAACAGTTTCACCACCCATTGTTTCTTCTTTTTCAAAGGCATTTTTAAAATCCTTTTCCCAAATTGTCATTAACTTTTTTGGATTGATTGATTCCTCATCTCCTCCACTTGCATCTGATTCGTAAACAGATTTTTCTTCTTTTACGATGGTCCAAGTTTTTAATCCATTTGATATAATTGTATTGTCACCGTAGGAAGCACAAAATTTATCTCCTTTCACCCAACCTTTACCAATTTCACTTTCATTGGCTCCTGCAGAGTTTTTGATACTTGCGCTAAATTCGATGTAAAAGGATTTCATACCTTTCATTTTGGTTGACAATTTATCTAAAATCGCTTGAGATTTAGAATCTTGCGCAGAGACTGTCAAAGAAATAATGCTGATTGCAACTAATAAAAATTTCATTTTGTTTTGTATTTACAGTGCAAATATCAGAAATTGTGCCAAATAAATTTCAGTTAGTTACTAATTAATTAATTCAATCAAAAATCTTGGTAATCAAAAGTTGAATTTGGAAAAGTTTTCAGAAAAAAACAACTGTATCTTTTTCTAGTTTATTACCTTTGGAATATGGATCACAAGTCAATAATTCAAGACATCAAAAATAAACGTTTTAAGCTTGTATACCTTTTACATGGTGAAGAACCTTATTATATTGATTTGATTTCAAAAGCAATTATTGAAAATGCATTGGAAGATCATGAGCGTGATTTCAATCAAATGATTACTTACGGCAAGGACTCAGAAACATTATCCATTATTTCTGAAGCTAAAGGTTACCCAATGATGGCCGAAAGAAGATTGGTCGTTGTTCGAGAAGCACAAGATTTAAAAGACATCGAATTACTTGAAAAATATTGTGCTCAGCCGCAGCCAACAACCGTTTTGGTGATCATGTACAAATACAAGAAATTTGATTCAAGAAAAAAATTCTTCAAAGAAATTGCTAAAAATGGATTGGTTTATACTTCCGACAAAATCAAAGAATATCAATTAGTTGATTGGATCAATAATTATTTAAAAACGACAGAATATTCAATCACTCCAAAAGCATCTACCCTACTAGCCGATTTTTTAGGAAATGATTTGAGCAAAATCACCAATGAATTAGATAAATTAGCTTTATTGTTGCAAAAAGGAACAACAATCAATGAAGTTCACATTGAAGAAAATATTGGCATTTCCAAAGATTACAATGTGTATGAATTAACCAATGCTATTGCCGTACGAGATGTAAACAAGGCATTTACCATTGTGAATTATTTTGAACACAATCCTAAATCTGGTGAATTAGTGTTGGTGATTGGTAATATTTTCAATTTATTTTTCAAATTAATGCGGGTGCATTTTGCCACCAATAAATCGAGTGAATCATTAAGCCAATTGCTTAAAATACATCCATTCGCAGTGAAAGAATTATTGAATGCCAGTAAAATATATCCGCCCAAAATGATTTCAAGAAATATTTCATTTTTGTATGAATATGATTTAAAATCGAAAGGCGTTGACAACAGTTCATTTACCAAAGCGGATTTAATGAAAGAGTTGATTTACAAATTAATGCATTGATATGAATCTTTTTTATTTTCCAAACATTAAAGCTGATACAACCCAAATCATCCTTTCTGAAGAAGAATCCAAACATGCTTGTCGGGTACTAAGACTTAAAGATGGTGATATTATTACCATATTAGATGGTGTTGGTGGTACTTATTTATCGCAAATTGAAGAAGCGCATCCCAAACATTGTATTGTTTCGATATTAAGTTACGAATATGAAGAAAAGGAAGCCAAAGCGATTCACATTGCAATAGCGCCAACTAAAAATATAGAAAGAATTGAATGGTTTTTGGAAAAAACAACTGAACTTGGCATAGATGAAATCACCTTGTTGCTTTGCAAAAACAGTGAAAGAAAACAAATAAAAGAAGACCGATTGGAAAAAATATTGGTTTCCGCCATGAAACAATCGAAAAGAACTTATTTACCAAAACTAAATGTGCTCATTTCTTTCAAAGATTTTATAAATCAGCATACTACTGGTGCCTTGGCGCATTGCTATGAAGGTAATAAAACAAGTATTCAAGACGTATATCAGCAGTATGATTATCCGATTTTGATTGGTCCAGAAGGAGATTTTTCCCTGGATGAAGTTGAAATGGCAAAAAAAGCTGGATATGATTTTGTAACTTTAGGAAAAAATAGATTGAGAACTGAAACAGCAGGTTTATATGCTTGCATGCAATGTTTATTAATTGATTAATCGATTATGAAAATTAAATACATTTTATTCTTTTTAAACATATTAATTGGTTCGTATTCATTTTCTCAAGGAACCTATCAATTGGCTGTTTTAAAATACAATGGCGGCGGAGATTATTATGCAAATCCTACTTCTTTGCCGAACTTAATTGCATTTTGTAATCAAAATCTTTCCACAAACATTAGCAAAGATGTGCCCTATGTCGAAGCTGGAAGCAATGATATTTTCAATTATCCATTTGTGCACATGACTGGTCATGGAAACGTTGTTTTCTCGAATGCAGAAGTTGAAAATTTAAGAACATATCTTTTGGGTGGTGGATTCTTACACATTGATGACAATTATGGCATGGATGAATTTATTCGTGTTGAATTGAAAAAAGTTTTTCCAAATCAAGAATTGGTTGAATTGCCAAGTAATCACCCGATTTTTCATCAAAAATACAATTTTAATGGTTTGCCAAAAATCCATGAACACGATGACAAACGTTCTCAAGCTTTTGGAATTATTGTGGAAGGAAGATTAGTTTGCCTTTACACATTTGAAACAGATTTAGGCGATGGCTGGGAAGACCAAGCAGTTCACAATGATCCAACTGAAAAAAGATTGCAGGCACTGCAAATGGGTGCAAATATTTTGATGTACGCATTTTTGAAGTAGTGCAAACTATCCGTGTTTACTGAGGTGTAAGTGATTCTAACGGATAAAAACACTTAAGTTGTTTGCGCAATTTTATTGCTAGATTTCAATTGATTATGTTTCACATTGATTGTTGATTTTCTATTCGAAATAAGATTAATTTAAAGTGCACGAAAATGTTCTTATAGTAATTCATAGATTTTCAACTGGTCAGCAATTACTGGCTTGTAAGTGATTCTAACAGATAAAATCACTTAAGCAATTCTCCTAATTCTCAGCCAAACAATAAAATCCAACTCTAAAACAAAATCCGTATCTTTGCGCTCCAACTCAAGGATTCTACATGAAATTTAAAGACAAAAGATCTGCTGGAAAACCAGCAAAAAAGAAAGATTTGAAATTTACAGTCAAATCTTCCACAACCTTGATGCCCTTCATCATGGAATCTTTGCCGGGAAAAAGTAGAAACAATGTCAAATTTTTACTAAAAGAAAAATTAATCGCCATTGACGGAAAAGTCGAAACGCAATTCAATGCACCGCTGAAAACAGGTCAACTCATGACAATTTTAGCAGAAAAAATGGTTGCTGAAAAACCTTTGGTTGGAATTGATATACTTTTTGAAGATGCTTCAATTATCGTCATTAACAAACAAGCTGGTTTACTTACGATGGGTTCAGAAAAAGAAAGAACCAAAACTGCTTATGCCATGTTGACAAGACATGTCCAAAAAACAAATCCTAAGAACAGAATTTTCATTGTTCACCGTTTAGACCGAGATACTTCTGGATTATTGGTTTTTGCCAAAACTGAAAAAGTCAAAAAAACCTTACAAGAATCTTGGAATGACAATATCATAGAACGCACTTATGTCGCGTTGGTTGAAGGGGAAGTTCGAAAGGATAAAGACACCATCATTTCCTACTTGAAAGAAAGTAAAGCCTTGATTGTACATTCAAGTCAAAACGAAACTTACGGTCAAAAAGCGATTACACATTATGAAGTAATTTCAAGAAAAAAAGGCACTACTTTATTGAAAGTCAATCTAGAAACTGGAAGAAAAAATCAGATTCGTGTGCACATGCAAGATATTAAACATCCAATTGTGGGCGACAAAAAATATGGCGCAAAATTAAATCACATAGGTCGTTTGGGATTGCATGCCAAAGTTTTGTCTTTCAAACATCCAGTAACGGGAGAAATCATGAGATTTGATTCCAATTTGCCTAAGAAATTTGCTTAAAATCTCTTTTTCTATAAAATATGATTCATAAAAAAAGCGAGTAAAATTTACCCGCTTCTTAAAATATACTTTTTGTATTTACATTCTATTTGGAACATTGATTCCAAGTAAGTTCATGGCGTTTTTTATTACCAAACCAACATTTTGGCAAACAATCAAACGTAGATTTTTCACTGCTAAATCTTGTTCAATGTTAATCGGAACTGTTTGATAAAAGTGATTAAATGCTTTCACTAATTCGTAAGTGTAGTTCGCAATCAACGCTGGAGAATACATTTTTCCTGCTTCTTGAATCACCGCTGGAAATTGCGCCAACATTTTGATGATTTCTTTTTCTTCATTTCCTAAAATAGCATTTGTAAAATCACCAATAACTCCAGCTTTTGAAATCAAAGATTGAATTCGAGCATGCGCGTATTGTATAAAAGGACCAGTATTACCATTCAATTCTATAGATTCCTCAGGATTGAATAACATGCGTTTTTTTGGATCGACTTTCAAAAGGTAATACTTCAGACCACCTATACCAATCAACTTGAAAAGCTCTTCTCTTTCAATTTCAGTCATACCATCCAAATGTCCACGCTCTTGTGTCATTTCTTTGGCTTTGCCGATTACCTCGTCGATCAAATCGTCCGCATCAACAACAGTTCCTTCGCGAGATTTCATCTTTCCTGATGGCAAATCAACCATTCCATAAGACAAATGGAAACAGCTTTCCGCCCAAGAATAGCCCATTTTTTTCAAGATCAAAAACAACACTTTGAAATGATAATCTTGTTCATTTCCAACTGTGTAAACAATGCCCTCTAAATCTGAATAATCTCGAAAACGATCCGTCGCTGTACCCAAATCTTGGGTCATATAAACAGATGTTCCATCAGAACGCAACAATAGTTTTTCGTCCAAACCATCAGCTGTTAAATCAATCCAAACTGATCCGTCTTCCTTTTTGAATAAAATTCCCTTTTGCAATCCTTCGATGACCAAATCTTTTCCTAAAATGTAGGTTTCTGATTCGTAATATAGTTTGTCAAAATTGACACCCATTTTCTCATAAGTCACATCAAAACCCGCATAAACCCAGCTGTTCATGGTTGACCATAAAAGATACGTTTGCGGGTCACGGGCTTCCCATTTCACCAACATTTCTTTCACATCACGCAAAATTCCTGTTTGATTTTTGGCTAAATCCTTGATTTTATCATCCAAGGCAGCAACGGCTTTTTCATCCTTGCCTATTTTTGCTTCTTCAAATTTGAGGTATTCACTTTTGATGGCGTCACTGTAATTTGAAAAATCTCCTGCATTCCATTTTTCGATGATTTCTTT
>JBFYPS010000193.1:0-12199 GCA_041303135.1 Crocinitomicaceae bacterium
ACAAAATACTTTCTTAAGGTTTCAATAGTTACAATTACGATTTTATCTCAAAACATTTTTGCTCAAAATGTCGAATTGGATATTGCCATCGCAAACAATTTATCCAAACTTCCTCTTAAATGTTTACAGAAAGAATACCCAAATAAACTCAATCAATTATTGAATGATTCTTCAGAACTGTTATCCCCTATTCAATTGCATCCAGCTTTTTACGGGTGCTTTGATTGGCATTCTTCAGTTCACGGACATTGGTCACTAGTATTTTTGCTAAATAAATTTCCAGCGCTTGAAAATAGGAAGGAAATCATTCAAAAACTGCAAATCAATCTTTCGAAAGCCAATATCCAGGGAGAAATTGATTATCTAAACAAAAAGCACGAAAAATCTTTTGAAAGAACTTATGGTTGGGCATGGCTGCTTAAGTTACAACTCGAATTAGAAAAATCTAACCAAGAATATGCACACGAATTGGCTGAAAATCTTAAGCCTTTGAGCGACTTAATTATCCAACGTTACATCGAATTTTTACCTAAACTAGTTTATCCACAAAGGGTTGGAACACATTCAAATACCGCTTTTGGACTTTCATTGGCTTATGAATACGCTCAATTTTCCAAAAATGACAGTTTGATACTATCCATTCAAAATCATTCAAAAAGATTTTTCGCAAACGACATAAATTGTCCATTTTCCTGGGAACCCAGCGGAACAGATTTTTTATCTCCCTGCATGGAAGAATTGCATTTGATGCAGCAAATTTTACCCAAAGATGAATTCATTTCATGGGCTAAAAAATTCGCAAAACCCTTATTTGACAAATCATTCAATTGGGAAACAGCCAAAGTTTCAGACCGTGAAGATGGACATTTGGTACACTTAGATGGATTGAATTTTAGCAGAGCTTGGTGTTTTTATTCCTTGGCAAAAACCTACCCTAAAGAATTTGGTCATCTAAAAACAATAGCAGATTTGCATTTCAACTACTCAATAGGAGCTATAACGGATGGAAACTATGAAGGTGAACATTGGCTAGCCTCATTCGCTTTACACGCCTTAGAAATGAAATAAAGGCTAATTTCAAGAAATTCAATTGAAAAAATCCCAAGTAAAACCTAATCTGATGATGTTTGGAGAAATTGGATAACCAATTTGTTGCAAATTCGTTTGTTTATTCCAAAAATAGTCGATGTTTTCAAATTTGAAATAAAATCTAAATTCGTCGATTTGAATGCCAGTGAAGAAATCCAATTCAAACATGGCTTCATGGCTGACATTTTGCGTTGGTAAACGATACAAATCCAAAGTAACATCGTAATTGAGCATTTGGTAGTTCGCTTGATACCTGAGATCAACACCCAAAATAAAATCTAATTTTTTCGCTTTAAAGAGTCTTTTATTGAAAAATAATTTACTGCGCAAATCAAATTGCGGTAGAAAACCAAAATTTGACGGACTTGAATTGAAAATTACCTGTGGTTGCCAGTTTAAAACCTTCCATTTTAAGTGACTTCGTAGATTTAGTGAAAATAAGTTTATTGAATTTAAAGTATCATTTCTCCATACAGAATCGATGTAGAAATAGTTGTTTTTTAGATTTCTAAATCCAAAACCTACGGTAGTATTTGCCCATGATGGAAAATGGACTTCATAATCCAAAGCCGTTTTTCCTTGTGCTTCGATTGGTGCTAACTTCCAATGGTGATTATTGGCGAAATATTGCCTCACAAATGGCGACGGTAAATTGGCTTGCGTTGTAAAACTTAAATATTGCTGAATTTTCTCCCTTTTAAAGCTTGCAATTGCTTTTTCTGACCATTCTCCATTTGCACCAACTAGATTAATGCTAAAATCATTTTGAAGATGTAAATTCCCCAAATCAAAAGAAACATTTCCTTGAAATTCAATCTCATTTGTATCGCGATTGACTCCTAAATTTTGAAATCTCCAATATCCATGTTGAATTAATGCTTCAACTTTAAATTTGCGAGTTTTGAAAAAATATCCACCAGCATTGTTGATTCGTGCCAATTGAAATTGATCTCTAGTCTCATTCGAATCGATATTCAATTGATTATAAAGACCATAAATTGTATCAATTTCAGAATAAACACGATTTTGAACGCTCCATTTATTTTTATAGACAAAACCGTGTTGAACCAAAGAATCTGAATTAATAGCAATCAAATGTTGTGAACCTAATTGCAGATTCCTAGCTGTGCTTGTAGCATTTCCTTTAAAAACAGGCGTAAAATCCAAGCCATACAATTCAATCAAAGTATCCGTCCTAATTCCACCACTTAAAGCACGTTGAGCCTTAATAAAGTCAAAATAGATGAGATTTTTATATCTATTTCCTTGGTGATTGATTAGAAACTGAAAAGCGTCATTAGAAAAACTATTATTGCGCATAAATCCTTTACCTGAGGTAATAGAATTTCGGTTATAATTAATATTTAAATTAGTGTTTCCTTTGAAAGTTTGTTGATATTCAGCATTTAAATATTGTAAACTACCGGATCCGAAAGAATACATAAATCCTAAATGTGGTAAGGCAGTAAATGTGCTTTTCAGCTTTTTAGGCAATGCAAGTTGATTTTGAAAAATGCTAGTTACATTCAAATAATTTGACCCCGAATAGCCAAAGGGATTATTTAAAGGTCCTCCGGGATTTAGTGTAAAATTTCCAGCATGATACCAATCCAAAGAATCGATTGTCTTCCCTCCTGTTCTATCCGTAATATTCAGTGTGTCAGTCTTCAAAAAAAGCACATTTTGCTGTGCAGAAACAACAAAAGGGAAACAAAATATGGAGTACAAAAAGATTTTTAACACTTTGTAAATGTAAAAATATTATTTGAAAAGGAATTGTATAAAACACAAAAAGGGGGTAAAAAACCCCCTTCATCAGTAAATGACTGAATTAAATTTTGTTGATATGAACAGCCAAACCAGAAATAAGGTTTGATGCTTTGTTGCTGTGAATCACATTGCGTTTAGCCAATTTGTCGATCATTGCTGATACAACTGGAAACAATGTTTCTGCTTCACTTTTTACAGTTATAGCTCTCAACTTTCTAACAGCATTACGCATTGTTTTGTGTTGATATTTGTTACGAAGGTTTTTCGCTTCGTTTGATCTGATTCTTTTTTTAGCTGACTTATGATTCGCCATGATTGTTTTTTATTTAAGTTATTTGAACTTATGTTCTTGCAGCCCATAGGAGAATCGGACTCCTGTTTCCAGGATGAAAACCTGGCGTCCTAACCACTAGACGAATGGGCCAAAAATTTGTGTAAAGAACGTTTATTTTCTTTGCAGCCCATAGGAGAATCGGACTCCTGTTTCCAGGATGAAAACCTGGCGTCCTAACCACTAGACGAATGGGCCAAATCAAAAATTTTGTTGATTTTTGGAGTGCAAATATATATCTAATTTCTGATATAGCAAATATTGAAACAAAAAAAATTAAAAAAATTCATTATCTTCCTTTTCAAACTTAAATCCCAAACGTTTACCTGTTTGCATAGTGAGACTGGCACTTATAGCTTGAATTTGTCGTACATTGATTTGCGAAACAATTTCATAAGGAGGCGTTAGTAAATCAAAATCAACAGCGTAAGCAAATGAAGTTAAGATAATTTGCTTTAAAATTTGTTCACTAATCATTCCCTCAGTTAGCGATTTAAAAGCAGTGCCCAAGGGACCTTTAC
Source organism: Crocinitomicaceae bacterium (assembly GCA_041303135.1). Lineage (GTDB taxonomy): Bacteria > Bacteroidota > Bacteroidia > Flavobacteriales_D > Crocinitomicaceae > JAQVCM01. The sequence goes on from JBFYPS010000193.1 coordinate 3,712, forward strand.
CTTCCACAAAAAAATGTCCTTCACAATTGATAAAAATCCGTCCGATTAAATATCCGGGATCTTCCATCCTACCCTGAATAAAAGACTGAGCCAAGAAATTGTAAATGTAAATAATCCCAAAATATCCTCTGTCTGAATTTTCTTTCAAATATTCAAGTTCCCAAAACGGATGAGATTCTGGCAATAAAAAAACATTGGTATGTCGATGAAATAACAAAACATCACTGCCAACAAATACCTGAGCTTCAAATTCTCCTTTGTCAATGTATTGCATGCGAATTCGTTCATCATGTATGTTTGACTTTAATCCAGAAACTTCTTCATTTAATACTTTCTTTAAATCCAAAAAGACTTTTTGTGTATCTTGAAAAATATCTTGTTTAAGTGCTGATTTGGTGAGCAATAAGTTTAAAATTGACTGACTATTAATTTCTTCCATAAGATCAAATTGGTTAAAATTTACTTTCGAATAAAAACAAAAAATGCTGAACTTTCATTCAGCATTTTGATATTTAATAAGCTTTTGCAATCACAACTCTGTGTTTTGAAGGTTTTCCAGTTACCATACATTTTCCATCCTCTTCAACAGAATCAAGTGGAATACAACGTATCGTTGCTTGTGTTTCTGTCTTGATCAAAGCCTCCGTTTCAGCAGTTCCATCCCAATGTACCAAGTAAAAACCACCTTCTTTCTCAATTTTCTCTTTGAAAACATCATAAGAATCAACTTTTTGAATATTGTCTGCTCCAAATTGATTCGCACGATTGAACAAATTTTCTTGAATATCAATCATTAATTGACCTATCAAGTTTTCGATTCCTTCGAATTCAACAATCGATTTCTCTTTTGTATCTCGTCTAACTATTTCTGCTTTTCCTTCAGCCAAATCTCTTGGTCCAAGCGCAACTCTTACTGGAACTCCTTTCGTTTCATACTCAGCAAATTTCCATCCTGGTCGACGATTATCATCATCGTCAAATTTCACAGAAATCCCCATTGATTTTAACTTTTTAACTAATTCATTCGCTTTCAGTGAAACTTGCTCTAACTCTTCTGCAGATTTGTAGATTGGAACTATAACCACTTGAATTGGAGCCAATTTTGGAGGTAAAACCAAACCTTCATCATCAGAATGTGTCATAATCAAGGCACCCATTAGACGAGTAGAAACTCCCCAAGAAGTTGCCCAAACATGCTCAAGTTTTCCGTCTTTATCTGCAAATTTCACATCAAAAGCTTTGGCGAAATTTTGTCCTAAAAAGTGCGAAGTACCTGCTTGCAATGCTTTTCCATCTTGCATCATTGCTTCAATACAGTAAGTATCATCTGCACCCGCAAACCTCTCACTTTCAGTCTTTTTGCCACGAATAACGGGCATCGACATCCAATCTTCAGCAAATTCGGTATAAACATCCAACATTTGTTCTGCTTCTGCAATCGCTTCCGCCTTGGTAGCATGCGCAGTATGACCTTCCTGCCACAAAAATTCGGAAGTTCTTAAAAATAAACGAGTTCTCATTTCCCAACGAACCACATTTGCCCATTGATTGATCAATAAAGGTAAATCTCTATATGACTGAATCCAACCTTTGTAAGTATTCCAAATAATTGCTTCACTTGTTGGACGAACGATTAATTCTTCCTCCAATTTCGCTTCTGGATCTACAATTAATTTTGTTTTATCTGTTGGATCTGTTTTAAGTCTGTAATGTGTTACCACAGCGCATTCTTTGGCAAAACCCTCTGCATTTTTTTCTTCAGCTTCAAACAAACTTTTCGGGATAAACAAGGGGAAATATGCATTTTGATGTCCAGTTTCTTTGAACATAATATCCAATTGTACTTGGATTTTCTCCCAAATTGCAAATCCATAAGGCTTAATAACCATGCATCCTCTCACTCCTGAATTTTCAGCTAAGCCAGCGCGATTCACTAAATCATTGTACCATTTTGAATAATCTTCCGCTCTTGTTGTATTCTTTGCCATTGCGTTAAATGAATTAATATTTGTTTTAAAACCTTAAATTAAGGTTAAATTTTTCTGCAAATGTAGAAATAAAGATTATCTTTATAATTAAGTTTTAAATGTACCTATCATGAAAAATTTATTTCCCATTTCAATATTTGTTGCTTCCATCTTGGTTTTGAATTCTTGTGTGAGTATTTCAAATACGATAGACGATGATGTTTATGTTGTAAAAAGTTCTCAAATTCCAGTTGGTGAATCTTTAGATGATGAAACTAATTACAGCGCTTACAAATACAAAAAAGATAGAAACAACAACAATATCCGCTATTCAGGAGGTGGTGGATTCAATAATTTCAATCCCATGTTTACAATGGGAATGGGTTTCCGTCCCAATCAATTTGGATACAATCCATACATGTATAATCCTTACCAAGCATACGCAAATCCTTATTATGGAGGGATGAATTGGGCTTACTATCCTGGTTATGGTTGGAGCTATGTTAATCCATATTTTGGAGATCCTTTCTATGGTGGTTATGGAAATTATTACGGCTACAACTACTACAATCATGGTTATTATTCCAACTACTATGGAAACAACTATTACGGAAATAACAATGGTTGGAACAACAACAATGGCTGGAATAACAACAATAATAATGGCGGTTCATCCAATTCTAACCCCAATCATTACAGTGGTCCGAGAGGAAGTAATGGCGGTGGTGGAGTAATCACTCGTTCGAATATTCCAGGAACAATTAAAAGTGGAATTGTCCCAAACAGCAAACCTGTTAGCGTAGGTTCTGTAGCAAAACCAGTTGGTAAAGAACCTATTATGACTAGAAGTAATCCTTCAAATCAAACACAGGTTTTGACAAGAACAAATGAAAATGTTGACTATTCAAGACCTGGAAGAATTCAAAATTCCACATTGAATAATACTGGAAGTTCAACAAGAGGTGGTTCTACGGGTACTCCAGCAAGAAATACAAATATTTTCAACGGAATTGAAAACAATTCTGGCAACTCAAACCCATCAAGAAATTCAGGAACTGGTTCTGGTTCAAATACTACACCAACTAGAAATTCCGGTGGTGGGTCAGTTGGAACACCTTCAAGAAGTACAGGAAGTGGAAGCAGCGGTGGAACTGGCGGAAGCGGAGGTGCAACCTCTCGCCCATCTTCAGGTTCAAGTGGTGGTGGAAGAAGATAATTTTCTTTAGCAATTAATGTTCTAATTGATTTCAATTATACGATGATAAAACAATTTTTCACTTTTGTTATTTCAAGTTCAATTTCTTTTTGTTTTGGTCAAAATGTAGTCGATTTAGTGCGTTATTCCAACGTTCAATTACAGGGAAGCGCCAGATTTGAAGCTATGGCGGGTTCATTTGGTGCTTTGGGGGCAGATATAAGTACTTCATTGATAAATCCAGCTGGTTATGGCAGATTTTCGTCAAATCAATTGAACATGGGGTTGAATTACAACCACATTGGAAATAATAATTTGTTTCAAGGTGCAACCACAGAATCAACCAAAAACCCTGTAAGACCATCAAACATGGGTATTGTAATTGTGAACGATGTATCTTCAAACAATAAAGGATTTTTGTATAATCAAATTGGATTTAGCTACAATAGAGTTGACAATTTTACAAATAACATTCATTACAAAGGAAAATTGTATAATTCGTTGCTAGATGTTTTTGCCTCTGACGGATATGGTTTAGCACCTGATCAATTTTCTCCCTTTTCAACCGCATTGGCTTGGGAAACCTATGCAATCGATCCGGGACTCAATGGAAATTATGTACCTAGATTGACGGCAAACGACACCATGATGCATAATCGCACAATTGATACAAAAGGAGGTGTTTCAGAATATACTTTTTCATTCAGTACCAATTATATCAACAAATTGTATCTAGGTGTAAATTGGGGAATTAGAACCATTCGCTACACTGAAGAATTCATTCATAGAGAAAAACTTGAAAATGCTTCACTATCTTTAGATTCTTTCAATTATCAATATAATTTAAGTACCAAAGGTAGTGGCAATAATTTAAAAATAGGCGTAATTTACCTTCCATTTGATGCCATGAGATTAGGTTTAAGTTTGCACACGCCTACCTTCTATAGTTTAGCTGATGAATGGTCTGCAGACATGACATCTTATCAAAATGATACAATTTTTGCATTACCTTCTGGAACGAGACCAACTGCAAATTATAAATACCGTTTACGAACACCAACCAAATTAATTGGTTCCATGGGATTTGTTTTTGGAACGAGAGGTTGTTTAAATGTTGATTTAGAATACTTAAATTATCAATGGGCAAATTTAAAATCTACCAAGGATGCTAATTTTGCACCTGAGGCAAATAATTATAAATATCAAAACGAAGAAGCTGACCAATTACTTAGATCAGTTGTGAATATTAGAATTGGTGGTGAAATTGCTTTTCAATCGCAATATTTTATTCGTGGTGGATACGCATTTTATCCGCAACCCTATGCTAAAGATGTAGCTAATGGTACAACTGGAAGTACCGTATATAGTGTTGGTGCGGGAATAAAATTTAATAGAAGTACTTTTGACATCGCTTATAAATACCAAACCAAAAAATACAATTACTACGCATTTACTGAAAGTCAAACACAAATATCTTCCATTACACAAGGACTTGTAATTTGCTACAATCTTACTTTTTAAGCATTTTTTTGACTGAATCGGCAAAATCCGTTTTATTGATTTTGCTGTCAATCCAAGCTTCAATATTAAAAAATTCAAGCACTACCCTTTCTTGGTGATCTTGCATCAATAAATTTACTTCTTTGTTCATAGCAACAAAAATCTCATGAGCAGATTTTGCATTCGAAACTTTGGATAATTTTCGAATATATTTGATTAAGACATCTTCAATTTTGTAATCTCTTTCATATTTAGACAAGTATCTATTTGTTGATTTTATTACATACTCCAAGAAATCATAATTTTCTAATTCATAGTGTAGTACAAGATTCAACAATCTACTAAAACTATAAATATCTTGTCTCAAATTCTGTTCATTGTCATTCAAAACTTCATTGATGAAGGATAAAGCCTTTTTATAATCTCCAATTCCAAAATAGCTGTAAGCTTTATTATACAATAAAATCACTTCTTGTTCTTTGCTGATTTTGTCCTGAAACATCAGTTTTCCATGATCAATTTCAGGAATTAAATCCACAGATTTTTGCATTTCTCCCATACAATGCAATAAATTTAATTCTTGATTGTAGCAATTGGCAAAAATTCTAACCGTGATATCCACGGAATTAAATCCTTTTTTTCCAACCAATGCGCGTAGATCTTGAATTGATTTTTGTGCATTTTCAAAATCATAATTATCTATATAGCATCTTAATAAATGAAAAAGAGTCATCACATAACGTTGTGGTGAATCCTCCATTATTTTGGGATTATTTTCTAAAATTTGACGCGTTTTATTAAAAAACTGAAAACTATCTTCGTAATTTCTAGTTGTTGCCGCACACAAACCTTTGATATAATAACACATTGAGGTTGCACGTGTTGAAATGGCCGTATTTTTTCCTTTTATCAAATGATAGTCAGCAATAGAATCAACAACTTTGCGCTCTTGCTCGTTTCTTGTAAAACCACCACTACGAAAAATTAAGTTGATTTTGGAATAAACCACTTGATATTCTGCTAAGTTTCGTAGTTTGGCAATTACCATCTCTTCTTCTTCAACCAAAGCATCTAGGTTGGTTGAAAATTCACCTTCCTCATAAGCTTCTTCTAGTAATTTTTTTTGCCAAGCAATAAGTTCATACCAATAATAAAACTTTTCATGATCGGCAGCAATTTCCTTGGCTCTGCTGACAAATTTTTCACATTCTTTGTATAAAGCCTTATTGAATAAAATTTCAACATTCTTGATTTCTTGCTTTAGCAAACTACTGATAGATTGTTCACTATAAAACGACCTTAGACTTTTAAGAATTAATTTATAAAGATGATTTTTTTCTGAAGGTAAATGTTTAATAAAGGTTTCCTTTGCAAATTCAACTTTCAATGCATCTTCATTGTAAACCTGCTGTTTTTCAATCGCATCGAAAATTTTGAGATAATTTTTATCACCAGATTGTAAAGATGAACTCAATTTGAAAAATCGCTTTTCTGATTTACTTAAAGATTTGACAAGTTTAAATAATTCTGTAGATGGCTTCATAATTTTGACTAAATATGTAGATTTCAAAAGTATTCCAACTGGTTCGAAAACCAACATTTATTGCTAGACAAATATACAAAATTCTTGGAATCCTAAATGATATTTTTTCCGTTTTGAGAAATCAAAACCTCTGAAAATGATGAAGAGTCTCCCACAGAAGACTCTTCAAACAAACAACAACAAACTAAATTCCTCTCTACATTTGTAGCAGATCGAGATCGAATCGATTTATTTGAGGACAATTTTCTCACCTTTTTGCAAAAGCTCATCTGGTGAGGAAATATTATTTTTATCCATTAAAGATTCCAATTTGATTCCTTCTAATTGAGAAATCATTCTCAAACTCATTGGATTATTAACAGAAAATGATTCAACAGTTTTGGATCTTCTTCTTTTCGGCTGCAAATAAATGATATCACCCTCTTCAAGCACATCTTTTTTTGCACCAAAATCATTGTACTTGTAAAGTTGCCACAATCCAACTGAAAATTCTTTTGAAATTCTATAAAAAGTGTCCCCTTTTTTAGCTACAATGTATTTTATCTTGTTTTTATGCAAAACTACAGTATGTTGTCCTTCAACAACTTTCGTATTGGAACTTGCCAGCAAAGCGGTTGGAATAGCAGTTTCGGAACCAACTTCATCAAATTCATTTAATTTCAATCTCTCAATTAAGTCGATTAGCAATTGCGGATATTGAGGATTGGTTGCATATCCAGCATCTTTCAAACCTTGAGCCCAACCTTTATAATCATTTGATTTCAAAGAGAAAAGTTTTGAATATCTTGATCTTTCAGTCAAAAATTTACTGTGATCTTCAAAAGATTCAGCTGCACTGGAATAACTACGAAAACACTCTCCCTTTTGGTCATCATCAATGTAGATTTTTTCTCCTGACCAGTCATGACATTTAATTCCAAAATGATTATTTGCTTGTTGAGCTAACATTGAATTTCCGTTGCCACTTTCTAAAATTCCTTGCGCCATTGTAATGCTCGCAGGAATTTTGTGTTGAATCATTTGTCCAATAGCAACACTTTTCCAAGTTGAAACATATTCTTCTTGGGTATATTTTTTCTCCACGCTGGCAAAAAGAATCCCCATTGAGAAAAGACCAATAATTAATGAAAAATACTTCATGATTTCAATGTTATAAACACCATTACGGTAGTTATTAACAATTGTTACGCATGAAATATAAGAAAACTCATTTTTTATATAAAATTATTGATCTTCATGTAAATAACACTTCCCGCTCGCATTCAAGGTTTTATTTTTGCATCGATTTCCTGCATTCGTTGTTCCCTTACATTGAACGGAAACTTTCAATCTTTCCTCTGATTGAACCGTTTTCTTAACAGTAGATTTATTGGTTGAATTTGAACTTGGCGTTGTACCACTCCATGTCCAGCAAGAAACACAAACAGTTTTTTCGATTCTGGCTTCGTCTTTGTCTTCCAGCTTTGGAAAAAAATCTATACCGGTTAGTATTTCAACACTGTCAATCGAAACGACATATTTTGTCAAAGATTCTTGTGAGGATTCGTTTGGTAAGACAAAAGCAATTGCCTTTAAACTAGGTTCTTTGTAATCTAAAATTACTTTATAATACCTTTCCGGCACTGAAACTTTATCTGCTCCGATCGTTTGAAGGTCTTTTTGAAGTATTGGTCCAGTAACTACATAAATTGATTCGTTTTCTATAGCCCAATCTCTTACCAATTCTTCTAATCTTTTCCAAACTCCACGATTGAAACCAGGTAATTGCGGACTCATATTACTATAATAAAACGATTCAATCATCGATTTTTCAGACCAAGCCATATCGCCTGCTGGAGCTAAATGTCCGCGATCATAGCCTGATTTAGCATAATCTTCAGCATTTGCTGTTCCTGTAGAAACTTTTGGATCTACGATAAATTTATCTGTTCGCTCAAATTTTTTCTCAGTTTCTGATTTTGTCAATTCATAAGCAACCCAATAAGCTTGTTCGTGCTTTTCACAATATTCTAAGCTATATCCAGCATGATGAACTACAATTGAATTTGAATCTCGAAAAGGGATTTCAAGGTTCGCTATTTTTGTTTTCTCTTGTGAAAAAACTAAAATACTACAAATTGAAAAAAGTAAACTAAAAATATTTTTCATAGTTCAAATGTAACAATAACCTTAGATTTTAGCATTTTTAAAAAGATATAGAAACAAAAAAGCCCGATAAATCGGGCTTTCAATCTTATTCAAAAAGTTTTTAAGCTTTTTTATTATCTACCTCTACAGCTGCTA
>JBFYPS010000194.1:0-3763 GCA_041303135.1 Crocinitomicaceae bacterium
GCCAATTTTTGCAACATTTCTTTGGCTTTTTCCGGAGAAACTGGTTTGCCTAAAATTTCATTTTCAAGTAAAACAATTGTGTCAGATGTAATTAAAACTTCCCCTTTATTTAACTCATCAACAAGCGCTTTCGCTTTGATCTCAGCTAAAAAAACAGGCACCTCTTTTAAAGAAATTGTTTCTGGAAAATCTTCATCCGTATCTTTCGTTCTGACATCAAAATCAAAACCCATTCCTGCCAACAATTCTTGCCTGCGCGGAGATTTGGATCCCAAAACCAATTGGAAACCCAACGTATGCTTTTTCATGATTTATTTTGCTGGTGTTGGAGAAGCCATGTTTGGAGTAATCGCTGAATTTTCTAAATCACGGTCAAACATATACATTCCTCCTTTATCGCCACCGATCAATTTCAATTTATCTAAAATTGTGCGTGCTTGTGCTTCTTCTTCTAATTGCTCAGCAACATACCATTGAACGAAATTGTGTGTTGTGTAATCTTTTTCTTGCAAACAAATGTCAACCAAATTGTTGATGCTTTCTGTTACAGCGATTTCATGACTCAATAATGATTCAAAAACACTTTCTAAATTATTGAATTCAACAGGTGGTTGCTCGATAAAAGGAATAATCGCTTTTCCGCCACGCTCGTTGATAAAGCGAACTAATTTCAACATGTGAAAACGCTCTTCATCCGATTGACCATATAAAAATTGCGCCGTTCCATTTAATCCTTGATTTTCAGACCAAGAAGCCATTGCTAAATAATATTGGGAAGATGAGCTTTCTTTTAAAACTTGCTCATTCAATGCTGCTTCAACTCTTGCGTTCATAATTATTCCTTTTGTGCAAAGTTAAAACAAAATTTGTTTGGAAATGTTTTTCCGTCGATTTCAAAATTTTTCTACTGTGAAGCTTAGGTTAACATTCGTTCTCACAAAATTCTATCTCGTTTTTTTGTCGTAATTTAGCCAAAGATTAAATATACAACATGGCTAAAAAAAAAGCTAAACACAACAAACCAAACAAATTCAAGGGAAGCTTAACCCATATTATTAGAAAGTTATACAACAAAAACCCTTCTAAAGAATACAGTGTCAAAGAAATTTGCGTGCACTTAAGCATCAAAGAAAGTGAACTTAGAAAACAAACCTATGGCGTTTTAAAAGACCTGGTGAGCGCTGAGTTTTTGAAAGAAACAAGTCACGGTACTTTTAAATTGAATCAAAATACCAAAACAGTTGAAGGTGAATTCCAAATGACACAACGTGGCGCTGGTTTTCTCTTAACTGATAAATCTGAGTCTGATATTTACATAGCTCCGCAACATGTCAACCACGCCTTGAATGGAGATCGTGTTCGTGTAGCAATTACTAAAAAAACAGCTACAAAAACCGAAGGACAAATTGTTGAGGTTTTACACAGAGAACGTACACAATTTGTGGGAACACTAGAGTTACACGATAAATTTGCATTCTTTATTCCTGACAATCAAAGAAATGGCGTTGATATTTACATTCCTAAAGAAAAAATCAACGGTGCGAAAACGCACGACAAAGTATTGGTGAGAATTACTGCTTGGCCAAAATCTTCACAAAGTCCTTACGGCGAAGTGGTGGAAGTTTTGGGTGCACACGGTTCAAACGATACAGAAATGTTGGGGATTTTGATTAACCAAGGTTTAGAAATTAAATTTCCTCAAGCTGTAATTGCTGCCGCTGAAAAAGTGACAATGGATTTAGATCCAGAAGAAGTTAAAACAAGACGTGATTTTAGAAATATAACAACCATCACCATTGATCCAATAGATGCAAAAGACTTTGACGATGCTATTTCCATTCAATGGTTAGAAAACGGAAATGTTGAAATTGGTGTTCACATTGCAGATGTAAGTCACTATGTACAACCAGGAACACCCATGGACGAAGAAGCGTTGAAACGTTCAAATTCTGTTTATTTGGTTGATCGTGTTATTCCGATGTTGCCCGAACAATTGTCAAATATGGCTTGTTCCTTGCGTCCAAACGAAGACAAATTCAGTTTTTCTGCTGTTTTCGAAATGGACGAAAAAGGAAAAGTATTGAATCAATGGTTTGGAAAAACGGTGATTCACTCAAATCGTCGTTTCACTTATGAACAAGCACAAGAAATTATCGAAGGTGCAGATGGTGATTTCAAAAAAGAAATTTTGTTCTTGGATAAAATTGCCAAAATCATGCGTAAAAAACGTTTGAAAGAAGGCGCTTTGAATATTGAATCTGAAGAAATGCGTTTTGAATTAGATGCTGCTGGAAATCCAACAAATGTGATTCTAAAAACATCCAAAGACGCACACAAATTGGTGGAAGAATTTATGTTGTTAGCCAATAAAAAGGTGGCAACATTCATTGCAAAACCAAATAATAAACAAGAAAAAATTCCATTCGTTTACCGTTGTCACGACAAACCAGACATTGAAAAAATTGCTCTTTTTCGAGTGTTTATTGACAAGTTTGGTTACGAATTAAATTACACAAGTCCAGATGAAATTTCAAAGGCAATCAATACTTTACTAAATGACATCAAATCAACGGGTGAATATTCATTGATTCAAACGATGGCGATTCGTTCTATGGCGAAAGCAACTTATGAAACGGAAAATATCGGACATTACGGGTTAGCGTTTCCATATTATACCCATTTCACCTCTCCAATTCGTCGATATGCTGATTTATTGGTACACAGAATTCTATTGGAGGAATTAACAACCAAACAACACCGCTATGGTGCTGATTTGAGTGATATGTGTAAACGTATTTCAAGAAACGAACGCAAAGCAACTGAAGCAGAAAGAGAATCAAATAAGTACTTCCAAACCTTGTTTATGAAAGAACGAGTTGGTGAAGAATTTGAAGGAACGGTTTCAGGAATTGCTGATTTTGGAATGTTTGTAAAAATGGACGAAAACCAATGTGAAGGTATGATTCCAATCACTGAAATCCCTGGTGATCGTTTTTACTTTGATGCTGAAAAATACAAGATTGTTGGTCCAAGAACAGATATGGAATACAATTTTGGTGATAAAGTGAAAGTAAAGGTCAAAGATGTAGATACCAGAAAAAGACAAATAAATCTAGAATTGGTTGATTTTTAATTAATTTTAAAAGAAAAATGATTTTATATCAAAAATTCAACGTACAAAATGATGCGCTCGAATTGGGTCAAGTTTTGAATGAAAACAATATTGAATACAAATTGGAAGTGGGCAAACCTGGCTTTGATCCAGCTTTTGTTTTTGATGCTGAATTTAGAATTTTAATCCATGAATCAGACTTTGATAAAGCCAATGATTTGTTTGTTGCCAATATTCCTGAAAACTATTATTTATATACTTTTTCAGACGATGAATTATTAGAAATCATCACCAAAAAAGATGAATGGAATGATTTTGATTTCATTTTGGCACAAAAATTACTCAAAGAACGAGGCAAGGAAGTGAAACCTGAACTGGTAAAGCTGTTGGAAAAACAACGTTTAGATTCTTTAAAAACTCCAGAAATAAGTCAAAAAACCTGGATTTATGCTGGTTATATTTTAGGTGTTGTCAGTGGTTTACTCGGTTTATTCATTGGGTTAAGTTTAATGTCGAGTAAAAAAGTTTTACCAAATGGAGAGAAAGTTTACAGCTACATTGAATCTGATAGAAAACACGGTTTGTATATTGTTATTATTTCTTCCATCATGCTGTTAATATCTGTTGGTGTACAATTGATCAGTAGTATCA
>JBFYPS010000195.1:0-10469 GCA_041303135.1 Crocinitomicaceae bacterium
ATTTCATCTTTGCTGCAAAAAGAAAGTGCCTGACCACGTTTATTGCCACGGCCAGTTCGACCAACTCGGTGAACATAATTTTCAGAAACATCTGGTAAATCATAGTTGATCACATAATCCACATCTGGAATGTCAATTCCTCGCGCTGCGACATCCGTTGTAATCAATACGCGATTTTCGTTTTTTCTAAATCGATCCAAAATCGCAAAACGCTCTTGTTGCTCGACACCACCGTGCAAAAATTCAGTTTTCAACATCACGCGTTCCATCGCAGCAACGACCCTTTCTGCACGAATTTTAGTTCTCACAAAAACCACAAATTTGCTCTCTTCGTATTCTTTCAAGACATTTTCTAAGAAGAAACGCTTGTCGTCCATTTCAATAAAAACCACCGCATGATCAATGTTTTTCGCCACAGGATTTTTAGGTGAAATTTGAATTCGAATCGCATTTTTTACCACAGAATATGCCAGTTTTTTGATTTTCAGCGTAATCGTTGCAGAAAAAAATAAGGTTTGTCGGTGTTTTGGAATGTGCTTCAACAAATCTTGAATGTCTTTGTAAAAACCTAAATCCAACATCAAATCAGCTTCATCCAAACACAAAATTTCCAAGTTTTTCATGTTCAAATGTCCTTGCGAAACAAGATCGAACATTCTTCCAGGCGTGGCAACTAAAATATCGACGCCTTTATTCAACTGCGCAATTTGTGGATCTTGCTCCACACCACCATGAATGCAAGCGGAAACAACTTTCAAATTCTGACCAATAGATTCAAAAACCTTAGAAATTTGAATCGCCAATTCGCGGGTTGGTGCTAAAACCAAACATTTTACGCCTTCGGTTTGCTTGCCTCTGGATTTCTTTTTCTCTAAAATCTCCAAAATTGGAATCACAAAAGCAGCGGTTTTACCAGTACCTGTTTGCGCAATCGCCAAGACGTCTTCCCCTTTCAAAATTGGGTCAATTGCTTTGAATTGAATGTCAGTCGGTTTGTTGAAACCAAGAACTTTCAATTGGCTTTTAATTTGAGCAGATATGCGGTAATCTTCGAATTTCATATTGAACTATTGTTTTGCAAAGATACGGAAATCAAAACACTTAATTGAATTGAAAAACAGTGTTTGATTTTATTACATCTCAATGTTAAGTTTACATAAAATTCGTTGATTTTTTGGATCTATTTTTGTGGTTTTAAAAAAATGAATATCTTTGTTATATGTACATTCCAAAGGAATTTAAAGAAACAAATCAGGCTGAAATACTTCATTTCATTGGCAAAAATGCCTTGGGAATTTTAGTGAGTTCAACGGGTGTTTTTGAACCTTTGGTATCTCATATTCCATTCATTTCTAGCCTTGAAAATGACGAAATCATTTTAGAAGGACATCTAGCAATTAACAATCCACATGCGGATCAAATTAAAAATGGGAAAACAGCATTGGTGATATTTCAAGGACCAAATGCGTATATTTCCTCCTCGGTTTATACCCATGAAAATGTGCCAACTTGGAATTATCAAGCAGTGCATATTTATGGAACTATCGAAATTTTGACAAAAGAAGATTTGCAAACACATTTATCCCAAGCAGTTGACTTTTTTGAATCGGAAAGAGACCCAAAATTAGCCTATTCGAATTTTTCTAAATCGATGCTTGAAAGTTATTTGAATGAAATCATCGGATTTAGATTGCGCGCCTACAAAACCGAAGCTGCATACAAAATGTCGCAAAACAGAAATGAAGTTGACTATCAAAATATTGTGTCCGATTTAATTGAAAGTAAAAATCCTTTAGACCAAGAAGTTGCGAAAGAAATGGTTAATCTAAAAAAATCACAAAAACAGTAAAATAATTGCTTTTTTACAACAATCAATTCAAATTCAGCCCTTACCTTTACTCTGCTTAAAATCGAAAAAAACCCAACAAAATTTTGGAGCAAATAGCTTCGAAACTAATTAATTGATTTTTGAAATGTCGCAAAAACGTAAAAAAATCATTCTTGTGGGCGGAGGTTTTGCAGGAATGGAATTTGCCAAAAAAATGAGCAATTCAGATTTTGAAATCTTATTGATTGACAAACAAAATCACCATCAATTTCAACCATTATTTTACCAAGTCGCTTGTTCTATGTTGGAACCCGCAAGCATCATTTTTCCTTTCAGGAGAATGTTTCAAGGCACCAAAAATATGGAATACAGAATGGCAACCGTTCTGGAAGTCAATGACAACGAAAAATTTATCGTTACCGATGTTGGCAACTTTGATTATGACTATTTGATTCTCGCGCAAGGTTGTAAAACCAATTTCTTTGGAAATGAAGAAATTGAAAAACATGCTTTGACACTAAAATCAACGCAAGAAGCCATCGAAATCAGGAACCACATTTTGTCCAATTTTGAAGCTGTTTTGGCCGTTGAAGGAAACGAACGTGATGAATATCTGAATATCGTCATTGTAGGCGCTGGTCCGACCGGTGTGGAATTGGCTGGTTCTTTTGCAGAAATGAAAAACAAAATTTTGCCCAAAGATTACACCTTTTTCGATTTCAGTAAATTGAATATCATCTTGTTGGAAGGAAGTCCGAACACACTAAATCCGATGAGTGACAATGCGCGCAAAGCTTCCAGAAAATACTTGGAAAACATGGGCGTAATCATTCGCACTGAAACGGTTGTGAAAAATTACGATGGTCACGAAATCACCTTGCAAAGTGGCGAAACAATTCCAAGTAGAAATGTGATTTGGGCTGCTGGAGTCACAGGAAATAAAATCGAAGGTTTGGAAAAGGCGAATATTGTTCGGGGAAATAGACTCACAGTCAATCGTTTGAATTTAGTGAATGGCTATGATTCGATTTTTGCCATTGGCGATATTGCTTACATGGAAACACCTTTATATCCCAACGGACATCCACAAGTGGCGAATGTGGCAGTGAATCAAGCGAAAAATTTGGCTAAGAATTTACTTTCCCTCAAACCGATTTCCAATTGGAAAGAATATGAGTATAAAGATCTTGGTTCGATGGCGACCATTGGAAAAAACAAAGCGGTTGTCGATTTACCTCGATGGAAATTCAAAGGTTGGTTTGCTTGGATAGTTTGGATGTTTTTGCACTTGATGTTGATTTTAACCGTTCGAAATAAATTGATCATTCTCATCAACTGGGCATGGCAATATTTCTCAAGCGATTCAAGTTTAAGGGTAATTTTAAGTGATCCGAATAAGAAAAAATAACCGCAAAAAAAAGCGTGTATCTCAATTTGATACACGCTTTTATATTTTTAGTAGAATCCTTCCTACAACATTTCAATCACGCCCGCAGCACCTTGACCGGTTCCGATACACATCGTCACTACACCATATTTCTGATCGCGTTTTTTCAATTCATTCATGATTTGAACCGTCAATTTTGCTCCTGTGCAACCAAGTGGATGTCCAAGTGCAATCGCGCCTCCGTTCACGTTCACCAATTCTGGATTGATTCCCGTTTCACGAATTACAGCCAACGATTGTGAGGCAAATGCTTCGTTCAATTCAAAAAGATTGATGTCGTTTTTAGTCAAACCTGCCATTTTGATTGCTTTTGGAATCGCCTCTACAGGACCAATTCCCATGATTCGTGGTTCAACGCCCACAACGGCATAACTTACCAATCTCGCAATCGGTTCGATATTCAATTCTTTCACCATTTTTTCTGACATCACCAACACAAATGCTGCGCCATCAGAAGTTTGAGAAGAATTTCCAGCAGTTACACTTCCACCGTTGGCGAAAACTGGTTTCAAACCGCCTAATGCTTCCAACGTACTCGCTCTTGGACCTTCGTCTGTATCCACGACATAAGATTTCACTTGTCGTTTTTCATTTTCATCTAAGAAAATATTTTCAACCGTGATTGGCACGATGTCGTCCTGAAATCTCCCTGCTTTGATTGCTACAATCGCTTTTTCATGTGAATGCAATGCAAAAGCATCTTGCTCTGCACGGGAAATTTTCCAATCGTTTGCTACCGCTTCGGCTGTCAATCCCATTCCCCAATACCAAGTTGGATTTGCTTTTCCAACTTTCGGATTTGGAACAATTCTCCAGCCACCCATCGCCATCACCGACATAGATTCAACACCACCAGCGATGATGCAATCCGCCATTCCAGCTTCGATTTTTGCTTTCGCAATCGCAATTGTTTCCAAACCTGATGAACAATATCTGTTCACGGTCATTCCAGGAACTCTGTCGTTATTCAATCCCATCAAAGCGATCATTCGCCCGACGTTCAATCCTTGTTCGGCCTCAGGAGTTGCATTTCCCACAATCACATCGTCCACACGATGAGAATCCAATTGTGGAAATTGTTTCATCAAATGCTTGATCACATCTGCCGCTAAATCATCAGGACGGTAGAATCTAAATCCACCTTTCCCCGCTTTCCCCACCGCCGAGCGGTAGCCTGCTACTATGTATGCTGTATTTGCCATTTTTATATTTTTTTTAGACTTAAGACATTAGACCTTAGACTCGAGACTTTAGACTTCTAATGTTTTCTTAAATCCAATGATCATTCTTTGTATTTCGTGAAGTTTTTCAATTATCTCAACAATTTCAATTTGGAATAACTCGCTAACAATAATTAGTTGAGTTTCTAATTCATAAGAAGATGAAAGACCTATATTCAGAAAATTTCTAAAATCTTTATTTGTAGATCTACCAGAACCTTCTGCAATATTAGAAGGAATAGACACTGCACATCTTTGTAATTGCGACTTTAAACCAAACTTTTCATCTTCAGGTAATTCACCAGTCAAAAGATAAATCGACTTCACAATCTCAATGGAATCTTTCCAAATCTTAAGTTCTCTAAAATTATGTTTCATAGTCTAATGTCTAATGTCTTTCGTCTATTGTCTATTGTCTCAATTTCTTAATATTTTCCCGTTCTTAACCAAACTTTCCAAGCGCTCCAAGGTTTTGCGTTCTTGGCAGAGCTCTAGGAATTTCTTTCTTTCCAAGTCAAGCAAATATTGTTCTGAAACGATTGTATTTGCTGATAAATCACCGCCGCAAAGCACGAATCCTAGTTTTTCGGAAATCACTTGGTCGTGTGCCGACATGTAGTTTCCTGAAACCATCGAACTTGCGCCGACATAGACAATTCCTAGACCTTCTTGACCCAAAACGGTGATGTTTTTCTCACGTTTTGGTGCGATGTAGCCTTTGTTTGCCATTTCTAAACACGCTTGTTTTGCGCGTAATAATTGGTGATCTCGACTCACAACAACCTCATCAGTTCCTTCACGCAAATAACCTAAATCAAAGGCTTCATAAGCAGAAGTTGATACTTTTGCTTGGCCGATTGTCAAGAATTTTTCTCTTAATCGATTGATTTTAATATCGCCTTCACGCATTTCATCTGAAAGTCGTTTTGCAAATTCTTTCGAACCGCCACCGCCTGGAATCAAACCAACGCCAAACTCTACCAATCCCATGTACAATTCTGCATGTGCAACAACTTTATCGGAATGCATCGAAAGTTCGCAACCACCACCTAACGCCATATTGTGTGGCGCAACAATTACAGGAATATTGGAATAACGTACGCGCATCATCGTGTCTTGAAAAGCTTTAACAGCAAAATTCAATTCATCGTAATCTTGCTCAGCTGCCATCATGAAAATCATTCCGACATTTGCTCCCGCAGAGAAATTTTGACCCGTATTGGAAATTACCAATCCTTTTTGATCTTTCTCCGCAAAATCAATCGCTTTGTTAATTCCTTCAATCACGCCGCCACCGATGGTGTTCATTTTTGTATGGAATTCTAAATTCAAGATTCCATCTCCTAAATCAACCAAGGTTGCATCTGAATTTTTCCAAACGGTATTCTCTGCGCGCAAAGCATCTAGAATGACCAAATTCTCTGTTCCTGGAATGATTTTATACGTTCCAGATGGAATATCGAAATACGATTTTTGTCCTTTAGATTGCTGGTAAAAGGAAGTCGCGCCTTTTGATTTCATCTCTAAAATCCAAGCGGCTGGCTTTTTTCCTGATTGTTCCAACATTTTTAATCCTTGATCAAATCCAAGGATATCCCAAGTTTCGAACGGACCTAATTCCCAGCCAAAACCAGCTTTGATGGCGTCGTCAATTTTGTATAATTCATCAGAAATTTCAGGAATTCTGTTAGAAACGTATGCAAATAAACCTCCAAAAAGTTTGCGGTAAAATTCACCTGCTTTGTCCATTCCCATGAACAACATTTTGGTGCGTTGTTTCAAATCGTCGATTGGTCGTGCCATGTCCAAGGTTGGAAACTTCACTTTCGAAGCCGAACGATATTCCAAAGTGGTCAAATCCAAACTTAAAATCTCAGATTTTCCTTCGGCATTGGTCACTTTTTTGTAAAATCCTTGTTTTGATTTTGATCCCAACCAGCCGTTTTCGACCATTTTGGCAACGTAATCTGGCAATTCAAATAAGTCTTTTTCTTCATCGTCAGGACAATTGGCTTTCAATCCGTTGGCAACGTGCACCAAAGTATCTAAACCAACAACATCACATGTTCTGAAAGTCGCTGATTTTGGTCTTCCCAACACTGGACCAGTCAATTTATCCACTTCTTCAACAGTGAATCCCATGTCTTTCACCGCATGGAAAAGCGCCATAATCGAATAAACACCCACGCGATTGGCAATAAATGCTGGCGTATCTTTACAAAGTACTGTTTTCTTTCCTAGCATTCTGCTGCCAAAATCCATCAAGAAATCAACTATTTCAGGATTTGTTGCAGGCGTAGGAATGATTTCCAACAATTGCAAATACCTCGGTGGATTGAAGAAATGCGTTCCACAAAAATGTGCTTTGAAATCGTCGCTTCTTCCATCTAACATCAAATGAATCGGAATTCCTGATGTGTTGGACGAAATGATTGTTCCTGCTTTGCGAAATTTTTCAACTTGTTCAAAAACTGTCTTTTTGATGTCCAATCTTTCTACAACTACTTCGATGATCCAATCCGCAGTAGAAATTTGTGCCATATCGTCGGTAAAATTTCCAGTCTTAATGCGACTCGCAAAAGATTTTCTGTAAATCGGCGAAGGATTTGATTTTACGGCAAATTCCAAAGATTCATTCACAATTCTGTTTTTGAATTGCGGTGAATCTGTGGTCAAACCTGATTTTAGCTCTTTCTCTGTCAGTTCTTTGGGCTGAATATCAAGCAAAAGCACTTCACAACCAATATTGGCAAAGTGACAAGCAATGCGAGAACCCATTACACCTGAGCCGAGAACGGCTACTTTTCGAATGTTTCTATTCATTTTTGATCTAATTTTAAGTTTGAAGAACTTTCAAACCAAGTTTATAATTTATTGAGCTAATTTTTGAAGTTCATCTTCTGCGATTTGATCTATTTTGACCATCACTTCAAAATAAACTTTCAATTTGTTTTTCGGAATTTTTGAAAGCAATTTGTTGTTAAAATCCAACACTACTTTTTTAGAAATTTTTCGCTGCTCCAAGCCTTTTTCAGTCAAAAAAATCAAGACTTTTCGTTTGTCCACTTCATCCACTTTTCGACAAATAAATCCATCGTCTTCCATGGTTTTTAAAGTGCGTGACAAACTCGTTGGGTCCATACCCATTCTTGGACCAAGTTGAGTGCTTGGCGTACCATTTTTGTCGATAATCAATAAAATATAGCCCGTGGAAATAGTCATGTTGTGCTCAGCGGCTTGCTGATTGTACATGCGAGAAATTTTGTGCCAAGTTTGACGAATAAAAAAATCTATAGTTGGATTTTGATTGTTTTCCATTTGTATCTTTAAAGTTGACCTAAAGATATAAAAATATTCTAAGCACGCACAATAAAATTTTGTTAAAAAAATTATGCATACATAGCAAAAATGTCAGTTGCTAAATTCTTTTCCGTTCCTTTTGCTTGATCAAAACGAACCCAAAAATAGCTTCGCTGAGATCGCCTGCGGCTAAGTTCAAGGCTTTGTCATCAAGTTAAAGCGCAAATCTTTTCCTCATACTAAATTTTCGCATTAGGCGCTTTATTTCAAAAGTTTCTAAAAACGTGATTTTAGCTTCGCTGCATCCTTCGGAAGTGTCGGTGATCTACTTCATTAGCATTACGTAGGTTCGCTTCGCAGCATCCTTCGGAAGTCCTCCAAAAGTCTACATTTTCAGTGCACCTTTGAAAACCTTTCTTCCAAGGCCAAAAATCTAAAAAATTTGAAATCAGCTATATGAAAAAAAATTAAGTGATTCTCTATTTTTCAAATTTGAACAAAAAACTAAAATTTCAGCAAATGAATTAGCGACTATTACCACACTTTTTCAGAAACATGAACCGTTCCTTTGAAAAGTGCGATTAATTTTTGGTCTTGGTTGGTGACTTTAACTTCATAAATTCCAGTGGTTTTTCCACGATGAAGTTCTTCACAGGTTGCGAAAAGTGTGTCGCCTAATTTGGCTGGTTTGGTATGGGAAATGGAAGTTTCAATGCTTACACATTGATTTCCATAACTATTGGAGGCAAAAGCCAAAGCGGAATCAGCCAAAGAATAACTAATTCCGCCGTGTAAAATATGAAATCCGTTGAGCATTTCTACATTCACTTTACAAGAAACAGTAGAAAAACCTGCGCCAATTTTAAGAACTTCCACGTTCATCCATTGACTAAATGCATCATTTTGCATCATCAGATTGACTATTTCTTGCGGTGTTTTCATGCTGCTTTTACAGATCTTGAAAGCAAAGTGGTGAATGCAATCATCACAATAAATAATTGTGTTGCCGTTTCATCGTCTAATTCTGTCCCGTCGTCATCTGGTTCGCTCAATTCAATTGAAATGAAACGCGCCAACTCTGGTTGATCACAAAAATCTTCCAAAATATCGTCTTCGTTGTTGTCAAAATACGCATCTAACATTTCAAAATATGGTTCTTCGAATGCGTCAATGTCATCGTCTGTAACGGTGTTTGTTACCAAACCTTCTTGCGTGAAACTTTCAGAAATCAAGCAATAGTAATACAATAACAATCCTTCTAATTTTTCATTTTGATATTCAATTGCCGCCGACATAATGTAACCCAAAAGTGTAGGTTGAGCCAAAGAATGACGTTCTGACAATTGTTCTAAAGCATCATCGTCTAAATTATCAACGATATTGATTGCTTTTTCAATACTTTTTATGGAAACTTGGCTCATTTGAAATGTTTTAATTTTAAGTGGTAAAGTTACAACATTTATGAAATTGAGCGACTTGTTTTTGAAATCCGACAAATCTTTGTGCTTGAATTTGTGAGTTTCTATTATATTTGCTTGAAAGGTGTTTTACACTTTTGAATTTTAACTTAAAAATCTTAAAAATGGCAAGAATCTTTATTAACCTTCCTGTCTCTGACTTAGAGAAAAGTACTGCATTTTTCAAATCCTTGGATTATGAATTTGAATCTGAAATGACAGATGACAATGCAACTTGCATGGTTGTTGACAAAAATATATTTGTAATGTTGCTCGCGCGCAAATTCTTCAAAACGTTCACCAACAAGGAAATTGCTGATGCAAATCAAACAACGGAAGTCATTCTTTCATTGGAAGTCGATTCAAAAGAAAAAGTAGCACCTTTTGTAGAAAGAGCAGTGCAAGCTGGAGCGACAACGCCCAATGACCCACAAGATCACGGATTCATGTATCAGTGGGGATTTCAAGATTTAGACGGACATTTGTGGGAAGTTTTTTGGATGGATCCAAATGCGAAAATGATTGGATAGATTTATTTTGATTCTTGATTAAAAAGCAAAAAAAAAGCGTTTGAGATTTTTCAAACGCTTTTTTAATATCTAGATTTTCTCTATTTCTTCATCAATTTCCAAGCACCGTGAATTGGTTTTGAAACGAATTCTTTTTGTTTGTTTTTTTGAATTTGATTCCAGATTTGATCAACAGAGGACAACAATGCCGCTTTTTCTTCTTCCATCGCATCTTTGATTACCGTTGGGTCAGAAAAATATTGTTTCACGAAATTGGTATCAAAATCTCCAGAGCGGAAAGCTTCGTGTTTCATCACGTATTTTCCGAAATCCAAGGTTGTTTTTAATCCTGAAATTTGATAATCGTCAATGGCTTTGATGGTGTTTTCGATGGCGATTTCTCTTGTTTCACCCCAAACGCACAATTTCGCAATCATTGGATCGTAATAAATTGGAATGTCCATTCCTTCTTCGAACGCATCATCCACACGAACATGTTTTCCAACAGGTGTTCTATATCTTCTTAAATTTCCAATATCTGGTGTAAATCCGTTTAATGCATCTTCTGCATAAACGCGAACTTCAATCGCATGACCATTGATTTTTAATTCATCTTGCAATTTTGGCAAACGTTCTCCGCGCGCCACGCGAATTTGCCATTCTACTAACTCCAATCCTGTAATTTCTTCCGTCACCGGATGCTCCACT
>JBFYPS010000196.1:0-7671 GCA_041303135.1 Crocinitomicaceae bacterium
AAACTATTTTTGAACAACTAACAAAATTGAACATCGATTTCAAAGGTTCCAAAGACCACGTTATTTTCGAGAAAAACGAAGTCCTTAAACCTGATCAAAAACCTTACACTATTTTCACGCCGTACATGCGGAAATGGAAAGAAAAATTAAATTCTTTTTACTTAAGTTCCTATCCAACAGAAAAATACATTCGTAATTTAGCAGAAATTCAAGCAACAAATGACATCCCAAGTTTAGAAAAAATGGGATTTAATGGCATTCAAACAGTTGAATTTCCTTCCACAAAAATTGCCCAAAAAATCATCCAAAATTACCATGAAACGAGAGATATTCCTTCCGTTTTAGGTACAACGCGATTGAGTTTACATTTGCGTTTTGGAACGATTAGCATACGCAAATTAGCGCGTGTGGCTTCTGAAACCAATGAAAAATTTTTCAATGAATTGATTTGGCGAGATTTTTACCAAATGATCATTTTTCATTTCCCTTATTCTGGTAACGATGCATTCAAAAAAGACTACGACCGCATTGTTTGGCGCAATGATGAATCGCAATTCAAAAGTTGGTGTGAAGGAAAAACTGGTTATCCACTCGTAGATGCTGGAATGCGCGAATTGAATGCAACTGGATTTATGCACAACAGAGTGCGGATGCTTGTTGCAAGTTTCTTGACCAAACATTTACTTATCGATTGGCGTTGGGGCGCAAGTTATTTTGCCGAAAAATTGTTGGATTTTGAATTGGCAAGTAATGCTGGTGGTTGGCAATGGGCGGCAGGTTGCGGATGCGATGCAGCACCCTATTTCCGTGTATTTAGTCCAGATTTACAACAAGAAAAATTCGACAAACAATTGATTTACACAAAAAAATGGGTTCCAGAACTGGGTACAGATGCTTATCCAAAACCAATTGTTGATCACAAAATTGCCCGTGTATTGGCAGTGGAGACTTATAAGAAGTATTTGAATGGTGAATAAATTAAAGACAAGATTTTATTAAATAAATTGACGTGAAAAAACATTGGCTATTTAAGCTATAGCTTCACAAATATCTCACTATTAATAAATTATTTTACAACTTGGTAACATTAGTCACAAATATTGACTTTTTTAAGTTTTAGCTTTAGCATGTTACTATTCTAAAACAAAAACTATGAATCATTACCAAGTATTAATCATTGGTGGCGGAACTGCTGGAATTATGGTTGCCTCACAAATGATCAAGAAGAACAAAAATGTGCAAATTGCTATCATTGAACCTTCAGAATTTCACTATTATCAACCAGCATTTACTTTAGTTGGTGCCGGTGCGTTTGATTACAAAAAAACCATGCGGCTAACAGCAGATTATATTCCAAAAAATGTTACTTGGATAAAAGATTATGCCATTGCATTAGAACCAGAAAGAAACAGCGTTTCCACCAAAATTTCAGGAGAAATAACATATGATTTTTTGGTCGTAAATCCTGGCTTGGTAAATAACCTTGATGGTATTGAAGGCTTAAGAGAAGGAATTGAAAGTGGTGTTGTTTGCAGTAATTATGTTGATCCAAATAAAACTTGGGAATTACTCCAAAAATTCAACGGTGGAAATGCCATTTTCACTCAACCAACAACACCTATCAAATGTGGAGGCGCTCCACAAAAAACAGCTTATTTATCAGCACATTATTTCAAAAAAAGAGGGATTTCAGATAAAACAAATGTCGTTTTTGCTACGCCTGGTTCAGTTATTTTTGGTGTAAAAATTATTGCTGATGAATTGATGAGGGTCATTGGTCGTTACAATATACATTTAAAAACCTTCTACGCACCTATCAAAATTGATAGTAAAAACAAAGTGATTTACTTTAAAGAGGTAAGCAATGGTGATAATACTTGCGTAATCAATGAATCAAATTTATTGAATGAAAAACATACAGGAAACGAAATTATGGAAATTCCTTTTGATTTCTTGCACCTTGCTCCTCCTCAAGAAGCACCTGCTTTCGTAAAAAATTCAGTATTAGTTAATGCCGCTGGTTGGATGGATGTAAATCACAATAGCATGCAAAGTAATAAATTTGAAAATGTTTTTGGTTTAGGAGATGTGGCTGCATTGCCAACAGCGAAAACAGGTGCTGCTATTCGAAAACAAGTTCCGGTGGTTGTTGACAATATTTTGAAATTGATTAATAAACAAAAAGCTGATAATCATTCATATGAAGGATACTCTTCTTGTCCATTAGTTACTGGTTATGGTGAAATGGTTTTAGCGGAATTCAACTACAAAAATGAATTTACACCTGATCCAAAACTAAAACAAATGCTTGTTTTTAACAGTAACAAACCACATTGGAGATTGTGGATATTAAAAAAATACATGTTACCCTATTTATACTGGAATAAAATGATGAAAGGCAAAAATGTATAAATAACAAATTCACTTTTCCAAAAATTAGATTTTTGAAAACAGGATTACTAATAGTCCTGTTTTTTTTTATACCCAAAATCTTAGAAAATTCCCCTTGGATAGAAATAGCGATTTATTAGACCATTTTTAACATTTTTTAAACTACTTTGATTAAAAATAGCAAAATAATCAAACATAAATGCTTTACATTTGTATATAATAGTAAAACTATCATGTTATGTTTTTGCAAATTAAATTGACGATACCAAATTGTACTTGCTTAAAGGATCCTCAGGAAACAAAACTGGGTGTTCTAATCATGCAAAATAGCATAGAATTGATTGATGAAATCGGCTTTGAAGCATTTACTTTTAAAAAGTTGGCGCAAAAAATTAATTCCACGGAAGCGTCAGTTTATCGCTATTTTGAAAACAAACACCAATTATTGATGTTTTTATATGCTTGGTATTGGGGAAAAATTGAATATCAAATCCATGTGGAAACTTTGCATATTGAAGAAACGGAAGAGAAACTTTTCAAAGCTATTAAAATGTTGATTGAGAAAAAAAACGCAAATGATATTTATGCTTTTGTAGATGAACTCAAACTGAAAAGTATTATCGAAAACGAAGGTATCAAATCAATTCTCAATAAAAAAGTTGACGATGTAAACAAAAACGGTGCTTTCGATAATTACAAAAATTTGGTTGCTAGAATCAGTGGATGGATTCAGGAAATCATTCCAGATTATCCCTATTCTAAAATGTTAGTTACAACCATTGTGGAAGGTGCTCATATCCAACATTTTTTCGCAGATCATCTACCAAGACTCACTGACAAACAACAAGATAAGGACAATGTTGAAAATTTTTTCATTGAATTTCTTAAATTACTAATCTCTCAAAATAAAAATAATGGGCAAAACATCTAATTCACCTTGGAAAAGATTGGGAGATCTTCTCAGGTTAGACAAACGAGAAGTTTCTCAATTGTACATCTATGCAATTTTTAGTGGAATCGTTAGTTTGAGTTTACCACTTGGCATTCAATCGGTCATTCATTTTATTCAAGGCGGTGAAATAACAACATCTTGGGTAATTTTGGTAATATTGGTAATTTGCGGCGTAGTATTGACAGGGGTACTGCAAATCATGCAATTGCGTATTACAGAAAATATTCAACAGCGAATTTTCACAAGATATTCTTTCAATTTTGCTTTTCGTTTTCCAAGATTTGACCGCGAATATTTAAAAGGCAAAATTCCTGCTGAATTAATGAACAGATTCTTTGATGTTGTTTCACTGCAAAAAGGAATTTCAAAGGTACTACTTGAATTTTCAGCAGCGTTTTTACAAATATTCTTCAGTCTTTTGGTCTTGACATTCTATCATCCGTTCTATATTGCTTTTGGCATTTCGTTGATTATTCTAATTTACATCGTATTTAGACCAATCATCAAAAAAGGATTTGAAACAAGTTTAGATGAATCCAAATACAAGTACAAAACCGCTTATTGGTTGCAGGAAATCGCTAAAACTAATTGGAGTTTCAGGTTGGCGCCAAACAGTCCACATGCATTAAATCGCGTAGATGAACATGTTCAAGATTATCTAAAAAGTAGAGAAAGTCACTTTAAAATTCTTTGGAAACAATACATGTGGATGATTGCAATCAAAGCAATTATCGTGGCATCATTACTCGGATTGGGTGGATACTTAGTCATCGACCAACAAATGAATTTAGGACAATTTGTTGCCGCAGAAGTTTTGATTATATTGATTTTGAGTGCGATTGAAAAAATTATACAATCTTTGGAAACATTATATGATGTGTTCACTTCACTTGAAAAATTAGGGCAGATTACAGACATGCCAGTAACTTTCGAAGAAAAAGAAAGTAATCCTGATACCGCAACATTGTTTCCGATTGAATTAATAAATGTATCGGAAGAAAATCTAAAATTGGTTTTTAGCATTGAAGAAAATGAATCCGTTTTTGTAAAAGGCGGCCACCAGCAAGGAATCGTCAAATTGTTTCAAGAATTGATCGATCCATCCATTTCACTGACAACCAAACCACGTTGGAACAAAACAATTCCAGATGCTGGGCGTTTAGCTTCCAATCTCGAACAGTTCAGTTGGTTTTCTCACAATACCCAACTTTTTGATGGTACATTGATTGACAATATATTAATGTCGAGAGAAAATTTAACCTTGGCCGATGCAGAAAAAGCCATTAAAACCTTAAAATTCGATTATTTTGTTGCTCAAAAAGCGGAAGGCTACAATTTCTATCTTTCGAAAGCCAACAAAACCATTTCAGAGGCTGAAAGAGAAAGAATTTTGATTTCCAAAGCTGTTGCTAATTCTCCAAAGTTGCTGTTGATTTCTTTTCATGGATCAACATTTAACGCCGAACAACAAACAGAAATCATTCAAAGTATTCAAGAAAACTATCCAGAAACAACGATTTTATGTGCTAGCAATGAGAATATTCTCGCTAACTGGAAAACAATTCAATTTGAACAAATAAACTTTTAAGTCATGAAAAAGTTCCAACAATATGCTTCTGTTCAAATGCTTAACAGAAAAAAAACACCCAAAAGAACCATTAAAATTTTATTTTGGTCTTTTGCAATAATGACAATTGTTCTACTACTTCCTTGGACCCAAACAATTACTTCCAAAGGAAATGTAACTTCTTTGAACCAAAATAACAGACCTCAAACCATACAGTCTGTAATTGGTGGAAGAATTGTAAAATGGTACGTGCAAGAAGGGGAATTTGTGAAAAAAGGAGATACAATTGTGCACCTAGCTGAGGTGAAATCAGAATATATGGATCCCGATTTGATTCAACGAACTGAATCTCAAATGAAAGCCAAAGAAAGCAGTGCTGATTCTTACATGGGGAAAGTGAAAGCTCTTGACAATCAAATTGATGCCCTGATTGATAGCAGAATCGCAAAATTGGCACAAGCAAGCAATAAAATCAAACAAGGGAAACTGAAAGTTATTTCAGACAGTATGGATTACCAAGCCAATTCAAAACAATTGGAAATTGCCATTAAGCAATATAATCGAACGGAAGAATTATCCAAACAAGGACTGAAATCACTAACTGATTTAGAGAATAAACGCTTGAAAGTACAAGAAATGGAAGCAAAAGTTGTCAGTTTGGAAAACAAATTGTTGACCTCTCGCAATGAATTAATCAACGCGAAAACAGAACTAAATTCAATTGATGCGGATTACAGAGATAAAATTGCTAAAAGCGAATCTGAAAAATCAAGCGCATTGTCGAGCCTTTTTGATACAGAAGCGACGGTAACAAAAATGCAAAATCAAGTTTCCAACTATTCAATTAGATCAGGATTTTATTATGTAACTGCACCGCAAGACGGATTTATTTCTCAAGCGTTGAAAAATGGTGTTGGTGAAACAGTGAAGGAAGGAAGTCCATTGGTGAGTATTGTTCCAACACTGACAGATTTAGCCGTCGAAATTTTTGTAGATCCAATTGATTTACCACTCTTACATGTTGGAAATAAGGTCCGCATTCAGTTTGATGGTTGGCCTGCAATTGTATTCTCGGGTTGGCCGAATGTTAGTTATGGAACCTATGGTGGAAAAGTTTTTGCAATCGATAATTACATTGGTTCAAATGGAAAATACCGTGTATTGGTGGAACCTGACACAACGGTTCATAAATGGCCAAAAGGTTTGCGACTTGGTGTAGCAGTGCAAAGTATGACTTTATTAAAAGATGTTCCGATTTGGTATGAATTGTGGCGAAAAATAAATGGTTTTCCACCAAACTATTATACACCTAAAACAAAAGCTGTCAAAAAATGAAAAAGTTATTGATTTTTATCTTTTTACTTAGCGCAGGAATTGCTCAATCGCAAGATACACTTAGCGTTCTGACTCAGAAAGATTTTTTGCAACATGTGAAAGAAAATCATCCGATTGCATTGGTAGCATCCAATAATATTGAATTGGCTGAACAAACAATCCGCATCTCGAAAGGTGCTTTTGATCCCGTTCTATTCGGGGGAATAGACCAAAAATATTATGATGGAAAAACTTATTATAGCACGATCAGTTCTGGTGTAAAAATTCCAACCCGAATCGGCGTAGATTTAAAAATTGCAGGTGATTTCAACAAGGGTGATTACTTGAATCCTGAAAATAGAATTCCTGCTGGCGGTTTGACTTACGCTGGATTTGAGGTTCCGATTGGTCGCGGTTTATTTACGGATGAAAGAAGAACGCAACTCAAAAGAGCTCAAGTAACTTACAATCAAACTCAAGTCGAAAAAAGACTTACTTTGAACAGTTTATTGTATGAAGCTGGTCAAACATTTATTTATTGGCAAGAACAAGAATCACAACTAATCCTAGCAATTGAAGGAGCCAATTTAGCGGAAATCAGGTTGCAACAAATGCGCACGAATTTTCAATTGGGTGAAAGAGCGGCGGTAGATACAATTGAAGCATCAGCACAATATTTCAATAGAATTTTAGATGTGGAACAACGTAAATTGAATGCTCAAAATGCGAAATTGTCTGTTGAAAATTATTTGTGGGAAAAAGGCATGTTACCTCTAAGTTTAGAGGAAAGTATCAAACCAGAAAAATTAGAAATAGAGGCTCCAATATCTTTGTTAAATAACACAGAAAATCAGCACCCGATGTTGACTTGGTATGATTTAAAAATGAAAGATTTAGTGATTGAAAGAAAGCTGAAAATCGAAATGTTAAAACCGCAATTGACTGTGAATTACAATTTATTGCAACCAGCAGAAAATTTGGTTTCTACCCAATTATCATTTTCTAATTACAAATGGGGAGCAACACTTTATATGCCTATTTTGTTGAGAAAAGAACGTTCATCACTACAAATTTCGAATTTCAAAATAGAAAATACGCAAATTGAAATTCAACAAAAACAGCGAGATTTGAGAACCAAACAAATTCAAAATCGAAACGAATGGACAACTCATGTCAACCAAGCTCAAACAAGTTTATTGGTTGCAGATAATTACAAGCAACTATCTGCAGCTGAAAGAAGTTTATTCGATTTAGGTGAAAGCTCCCTTTTTTTGATCAATGCCAGAGAAATAAGCTATTTATCAGCGCAATCAAAATTTTTGGAATACGCAGCAAAAACAAAAAAATCGGCGCTTACAGAAAAATTTGCTTTAGGCATTTTAGGAGAATAAATTTTAGTTTTTAATACTGTTCATACCAATCAAATTTCTCTCTAACAATTTGATAT
>JBFYPS010000197.1:0-2606 GCA_041303135.1 Crocinitomicaceae bacterium
GATAATCATTGAATGCCTGAATAATTTCTTCTTTAGTGTTCATCACAAATGGTCCGTGTTGCACAACAGGTTCGTTGATTGGCCTTCCTTGTAAAACCAAAATCTTGATGTTTTCGATGCCGCTTTCCAGCTTTAGATCTTCGTTAGAAACTACATCGATTGCATGGTAATTTGGAATCAAATGTCCTTCTAAAAGAAGCTGATTTCCTTTGTAAAAATAGAGTGTTCGATTAATTCCACCTGCAGTTTTTGGTAAGACGAACGTTGAATTGGCCTGCATTTGAATATTGTAAACTCCAACAAAATTAGCAGAATCCGCAGCCCAAGAATTTTGAGGAGGTGTTGGAGATTTTCGCCCTAATAATTCTCCCGCCAACACTTCAATATTCACACCTTCAATTGCCTCAAAACTTGGAATTTCTTCACTCCAAAACATTTTATATTCTGGCTGAACCAATTTGTTTTTCTTGGGTAAATTCAGCCAAATCTGAAACAATTCCGCTGGATTTTCTGTGTTTTGATTCAATAATGGGAACATTTCTGAATGCAACAATCCTTTACCTGCTGTCATCCATTGAACATCGCCATTTCCATAACGACCTTTTCCGCCTGCTGAATCGGCGTGATCGACCAATCCTTCACGAACGACTGTAATCGTCTCAAAACCGCGGTGTGGATGTCCTGGAAAACCTGGCACTTTTTCGCCGTGATACATGCGCCAACCCTCTTTGATGACGAAATCTTGTCCGATGTTTCTTCCTGCTAAACTTGCAGCTGGTCCGAGTTCATCATTTCCTCTGGGAAATTGATCTTCGTGGTGAACACAAAATAAAAATGGATCCAAGGTTTGCCACTGAAAACCTAAGGGTCTAATTTGTTTGATTTTGCTCATTTTTTTGACTATTAATTGTAAATATTAAAATCTTAATCTTGTTTGTAAATTGTGTTTGTAAGAGTAAAGTTAAAGGTTTCTAGTAATTCATTTGTAATTTTGCGACAAATATTCAAACATGTCCAATTTTCTTCAAGACGATCACAATTACGTTTGGCATCCATTCACACAAATGCAAACTGCACCTGCTCCATTGGCAGTTGTAAAAGCCAAAGATTCAATACTTTTTACAGAAGATGGAAAACAATATTTAGACTGCAATTCTTCTTGGTGGGTCAATATTCACGGACATGGAAATGAATACCTTAAAAACGCTATTTCAGCGCAATTCGACAAAATTGATCACGTTATTTTTGCTGGAGTGACGCATCCAAAAGCTGTAGAATTGTCCAAAAGAATTTTGAATTTTTTACCTGATAATTTAAGTAAAGTTTTCTTTTCAGATGACGGTTCAACTGCCGTTGAAGTCGCTTTGAAAATGGTTTTCCAATATTGGTTTAACCTCGACAAACCGAAGCACAGAATTTTGGCTTTGGATGGCGCTTATCACGGCGATACTTTTGGCGCGATGTCGATTGGTAAGCGAGACTATTTCAATAAACCTTTTGAACATTTATTTTTTGACGTAGATTTCATTCCTTTTCCTTCTTTTGAAATGGAAGAAAAATGTCTACAAGAAGCGGAAAGACTTTTCCAAACAGGCGAATTTGCTGGATTAATCGTTGAACCATTGGTGCAAGGATCAGCAGGAATGCGCATGTATCGCCCTGAATTTTTGGAAGCCCTTTTTCAATTGGCGAAAAAACACGAAGTGCTGATTATTTGCGACGAAATCATGACTGGTTGGGGAAGAACTGGAAAATTATTCGCGTTGGATTACATCGATTCAAAACCTGACATTGTTTGCGTTTCGAAAGGATTGACGGCGGGAATTTTGCCACTTGGCTTGACAATTGTGACCGAACAAATTTACAATGCTTTTTTAGGTCCTGACAAGATAAAAGCATTGTTACATGGACATTCCTACACCGGAAATCCGCTCGCTTGTGCAGTGGCTTGTGCCAATTTTGACTTGATTGAAAAACCAAGTTTCACTGAAAATATAAAGCGAATAGAAGAAAGTCACGCAACTTTTGCTGCATCCATGAAAAATCACCCAAAACTCTCCGATGTGCGACAAATGGGAACGATTGTAGCGGTAGAAGTCAAAATCCCAGAAGGAAATTCTTATTTTTCAGATATTCGCGACCAAGCGTATGATTTCTTTTTATCGCAAGGTTTGTTGATTCGCCCTTGCGGAAATGTGATATTTTTAAATCCACCTTATTGCACAACCAACGCCGAATTGGAAAAAATGTACCAAGGAATTAGAGATTTCGTGGCGCAAATTGCTTAATTTCACTTCTAGAATAAACCATTTATACTTTATTTTTCCATTCAATGAATTATCTCGGACATCTTTTTCTTTCAAACAATGACACAGAATTGATGTTAAGTAATTTGTTTGGAGACTTTGTCAAAGGAAAAGATTTGAGTCAATTTCGAGCTAAAACGCAAGAAGGAATTACTTTACATCGCGCCATCGACAATTATATTGACACACATCCAGCAGTAGTTGAACTTTTGCACGTGCTATATCCAAAACTTCCCAAAGTTTCTGGAATTGCAGTGGATTTATTTTTTGATCATTTATTGGCTAAGAATTGGGATAAAT
>JBFYPS010000198.1:0-11245 GCA_041303135.1 Crocinitomicaceae bacterium
GCTTGGGAACAAAAATCCATACAATTGGTTCCCGACGTTGAACTTTTTCCTGGTCACATTGCTTGCAGTTCACTTTCCAAAAGCGAAATCGTGGTTCCTATCATGAGTGGCGAAAATGTTGTTGGTGTTTTGGATGTTGACAGTGACCAACTCAATGATTTTGACGAAACAGATGCGAAATATTTATCAATTATTTGTCAATGGATAAGCGCTTATACTTTTTAATTTTTACCCTTGTTTTACTCTTGGGTTCTTGCGCGCAAGTTGGCACAATTACGGGCGGACCAAAAGATGAAACGCCTCCAAAAACGGTCGAAAATGGCGTTACACCTCCAAATGGAAGTTTACAGTTTCAATCCAAAACGATTGTGCTGAAATTTAATGAATACGTCAAACTCAATAGTCCTACAGAAACAATTTCGCTCGTTCCTGCGGATGCCAAAATAGTGGCTACAACCAAAAAGAAAACGGTTACTTTAAACATCGAAGGAGATTTAAAACCTGCGACAACTTATGCGATTTACCTCAACGGAACGATTCAAGACATCACTGAAGGAAATGACTCTTTGATACAATATGTTTTTTCAACAGGAGATTTCATCGACACTTTGAAATACGCCACTTTTGTGACAGATGCGTTTACTTACCAACCGTTAAAAGATGTTTTGGTAGGACTTTATGGTGTTTCAGACAGCATTTACAAAGCAAAACCAGCCTATTTTAGCAAATCTGGCGCTGATGGAAAAGTAGAAATGTCCTACATCAAACCTGGTCAATATCAATTGATGGCGTTTGAAGACAAAAACAAAGATTTGATGTTGCAAAAAACAGAACGTGTTGGATTTCGAAACGATTTGATTCATATTGATTCAAGTGTAATCGACAGCATTCCTTTGCGGGTTTTCAAGCAAAAAGGGGGAATCAAAACGCGTGCTGCTTTTCAAGGTCCTGCTTTGGTCAACGTTGGTTCTAACCAAAGTTTGGAAAGTGCCTCTTTTTTAGTGAATGGAATTCCTACCAATGTAAATCATGTGTTCAGAAAAGATTCCATTTCGTTACTTGTTGATCATCAAAATAAAAGTTCATTGGAGCTGATTGTAAAAACAAAAGAAGCCATTGATACATTCAACATCAAAACTTTTGAAACGGAAAGAAGCAAAAAAGCGGGGTTTGAAACGAACTTAAAAAATGGCGTAATTCCAGCTGGTGAAAAGTTGATTTTAAAGTTTACAGATTACATTGATTCGTATGATACAAACCTGATTTATTTAGAAAATAAAGATTCGTTGAAACTAAATTATTCATTTACAAAAATTGATTCAAATAAGATTGAAGTATCAATTCAACCAAATGAATTTAAAAGCTTGTATTTAAATTTATTAAAAAATTCAATTAATTTCAAAAATAACAACGAATTTAATAGTTCAAAAATAGAAATTAAACAATTTTCTGAATCAGAATTTGGGACAATTATTTTATCTACCAATGGCATTCCTGAAAATGCTTTTGTTGAAATTTTGCAAAGAAATGCGGTGGTACAAACTTGGTTTCCAAACGACATAAAAAACAATCAAATTGTTGCGAAATTGTTGCCTGAAACTTATACTTTCAGAATTGTTTTAGACGAAAACAAAAACCAACAATGGGACGATGGTTCCTTGGAAGAAAAAATTCAACCTGAAGAAATTTTGTTTTTCACAAAAGGTGTCAAAGTCAGAGCCAATTGGGAAATTGAAGTTTCCTTGATTCCTGAATAATAATGGACAGCAACGCCACAATAAAATCAGCTTTCAGTTCTTGGAAAATAGCACTCGCCATTTTTTTAGGACTTGGAATTGCAGGTTGGATGATGTACAACAGTTTGCAACAAAAACATTTTGTAGAAACAGCAAAAGGCAAAGGAAATTATTCCTGGATTGATGCCAATCATAACAAAAAAGTAGATTTTCAACTGTCGAACGAATTCAAACCAACTAAAAACGGTGATTATAAAATTGAAGAAATTGGCGATTTGCTGCAACAAATCAATTGGACGGGAAAATCACTTTTTTGGATGGCGATGGCGCTCGTTTTTATGGTCGGCCGCGATTTCGCATACATGTTAAGAATCAAAATATTAACGCAAAAACGTTTGACTTGGAAATCGAGTTTCAACGTCATCATGTTGTGGGAATTTGCTTCTGCGCTTTCGCCCGGCGTACTTGGTGGAACAACTGTGGCGATGTTCATTTTAAACAAAGAAAAAGTGGAATTGGGAAGATCCACCGCCATTGTTGTAATTACAGCAATGATGGACAATTTATTTTACGTTTTGTTGGTTCCATTCCTGTTTCTCTTCATCCAACCAAGTTTACTTTTTCCTTCTGAAACGGGCGCTCAACAAGGCGTTGAAGCTGCGTTCTGGTTGGCATACATCATTTTCTCTTCGGTTTGTGTTTTGCTTTTCATTAGTATTTTTTATTATCCCCAATTGATGAGTCACTTCTTGAATTTTGTGTTCAGATTGCCATTCCTGAAAAAATGGAGAAACAAAGCGCAAGAAACTGGAAAAGAAATCATTATAACTTCCAAAGAATTCAAAAAAGAATCTTGGAAATTTTGGTTGGGTAGTTTTGGTGCAACTGTACTTTCTTGGACTTCAAGATATTTGGTAATCAATTGCATACTAGCGGCATTTTTGAATTTAAGCTTCAATAATCACTTTTTCATTTTGGGAAAACAATTGGTCTTGTGGCTACTGATGCGCATCAGTCCGACACCCGGAGGAAGTGGTGTTGCGGAATACGCTTTCGGTGAATTGATGTCGGATTTCAGTCATTCTGCACTACTATTAGCTGGATTAGCGCTGATTTGGAGATTAATTTCATATTTTCCTTATTTATTTATTGGCGCTTTGATATTGCCTAAATGGCTGAAAAAGAAAGATTAAGAGCGATATTAAAAAATTATGTAATTTATATCAATTCTAAATTAACTTTTTTGACAAAACCATGACAAACCAAAAAGTCTGTATCCCCAACTTTGCAGTAAGATTCAGACAAAAATGTTAGAGCAATTTCATATCATCGCATTTACGCATAGAAACTTCGATGTAAGCGAGGTTGGAAAATTACACATCCAATCAGACTCACAAGAAGAGCGCTTGACTTTGGTCAAAAATGACATGAATTTGAACGAATTGATGTTTTTGTCTACCTGCAACCGTGTTGAATTTCTTTTTTGTACAGAAGAAGCTGTTTCTGAATCTTTTTTGATGGATTTCTTTTCTAAATTGTATCCAAATTATGAAGATGAACAAATTCAAAATTTTGTCAGTTTAGGAAATGTTTATTCAGGATTATCTGCAGTAGATCATATTTTGCAAGTTGCATCTTCCATAGATTCAATGATTGTGGGCGAAAGAGAAATCATCACGCAAGTGAGAAACGCTTTTGAAGATTCTAGAAAAATGAATTTGACTGGCGATTTTATCCGATTGGTGATGCGCCACACAGTGGAAACTGCTAAAAAAGTGTACACTGAAACAAACATCGCAAGACGTCCAGTTTCTGTTGTTGCCTTGGCATACCACACTTTGAGAGACATGAACATCTCTTTGGATGCGCGCATTTTGATCATCGGTGCGGGAATGACAAACACCAACATGGGAAGATTTTTGAAAAAACACAAATTCAAAAATTTCGCTGTATTTAACCGTACATTCTCAAAAGCCGAAAATTTGGCAGCTGATTTGAATGGAATCGCTTATCCTTTGGAGGCTCTGAAAACGTATGACAAAGGCTTCGACATTATCATTACTTGTACAGGTTCTGAAAATCATGTAATTACTCCTGAAATATACGAACAATTGTTGGCGAATGAAACTAGCAGAAAAGTAGTTATCGATATTGCGATTCCACATGATTTAGATGCAAAAATTGTTGCAAATCATAATGTTACGCACATTTCGGTCGATGTATTGCAAAAAATATCAGACCAAAACTTGAAAGAAAGATCGAACGAAATCGCCCATGTGGAAGAAATTTTGTTGGAATCTATTTTGAATTTTCAACACATTCAAAAAGTGAGATCTGTTGAAATTGCGATGCGTGAAGTGCCGAAAATGGTAAAAGAAATTCGTTCAACAGCCGTAAATGAAGTTTTCAAAAACGATTTGAACAACTTAGACGATGATTCCAGAGAAATCTTAGATAAAATCATCGGTTACATGGAAAAGAAATACATGAGCATGCCGATGAAATTGGCGAAAGAAATCATGTTAAAATAATATCAAATTACTGATAATCAAAAACCCAACTCATTCATGAAAAAAATTGTAATCGGATCTCGTGGAAGCGATTTAGCTTTGTGGCAAGCCAATCATGTTAGAAAACAATTAGAAGACTTGGGTCACGAAATTGAAATCAAAGTGATTGTTACACAAGGAGATGCAATTCAACATTTGAGTTTTGACAAATTAGAAGGTAAAGGTTTTTTTACCAAAGAAATAGAAACTGCTTTGTTAGAAGGTACGATTGATTTGGCAGTGCATTCTCATAAAGATTTAGAAACAAATCCACCGAAAGGCTTGATGATTGCCGCAGTTTCAGAACGCGAAGATCCGTCTGAATTGTTGTTAATTAATAAATCAAAAGTTGATTTAACGCAAGAATGGAACTTGATAGAGAAAGGAATTATCGGTACTTCTTCTGCAAGAAGAAAATCTCAAGTGATTAGATTCAGACCTGATTTGGAAATCAAAGATTTACGCGGAAATGTTCCTACAAGAATTCAAAAATTGAGAGACGGAAACTACGACGCCATTCTTTTGGCCAAA
Source organism: Crocinitomicaceae bacterium (assembly GCA_041303135.1). Taxonomy (GTDB): domain Bacteria; phylum Bacteroidota; class Bacteroidia; order Flavobacteriales_D; family Crocinitomicaceae; genus JAQVCM01. Next base: position 4,817 of record JBFYPS010000198.1, read on the forward strand.
GCGGGAGTTGATCGTTTGCAACTGGATTTAAGTGATTTTCACGTTGAAGTTTTGGATCCAACAGTGGTAATTCCAGCACCTGCTCAAGGAGTTTTGGCTTTGCAAATCAGAGAAAGCGATACTGAAATATTTGAAATTTTACAACAAATCAATCATCCAGAAATAGCGCAACGCATTGGTGTTGAACGCAAAGTATTGAATTTATTGGAAGGAGGATGTCAATTGCCTTTGGGAGTTTATTGCGAAACTGAAAGTAAAGTGTATGTTTCCCACGCCAAAAATTGGGAAGACGGTGCCGATTGGATGTTGTATGAATTCGATGAATTGGAAAATATGGCGGAACTCATTGTCGAAGAAATCAATTCTGACGAAGACTAAAATTTATGAAATCCCATGTTTTAATCACCAAAACTGAAGACGACGTTTCCGAGTTGAAAAAGTTTTGTGAGGAAAAAAACTGGAATTTAATTAGCAATTCATTCATTGATTTTGAAATAGTTAATGCAGAAATTCCACAAAATTTCGATTGGATTTTCTTTGGAAGCAAAAGAGCAGCATTCTATTTCTTGCTACAAGCTGTCATCCCAACAAATTGCAAAGTAGCCTGCATCGGTCAAAAAACGAAATCTCACTTAGAAAAAATGGGGATTAAAGTTGACTTCTTTGGACAAGAATCTGGAAATCCTGAGTCAGTTGCAAACGAACTAAAAAACCAAATTAAAACTAACCATTTAATTATACCTATTTCGAATATCAGCAATCATTCCATAGCCAATGTTTTTCCAAAAAATCAGGTGACAGAAATAGTGGTTTACAACACCAAAAATCAAACTAAAAAAATAAATGAAAATTTGGATTTGATTGCATTCACAAGTCCTTCCAATGTGGATGGTTTTTTGCTGGAGAATACAATTTCTAAAGATTGTAAAATCATCGCTTGGGGAAAAACAACTGAAAAACATTTAATTTCAAAAGGTTACAAAGTTCACAACACTTTAAATACCGCTTCAGAAAATGAACTTATCGAAGTTTTAAAATCGATTTAATCAAATTCGCTGTTTCTTAAAAGTCAATTATTGCATTAGTTTGTTAAAATTTCACTATTCTTGTATAGCGTTAAAAAAGCTATTCATGAGAATAAGTTGCATTTTATTGTTATTCGTTTGGATATTTTCTGGCTGTGATAGCTGGAATTCTAAGGAATTTGAACATGCTGGCGGCACTTTCAGAATGGTGATTGACATGGATTTAGGGGCAAAACATCCGAATTTAGTCACCGATTATTACACCAATACTGTTTTTGTACAAATTTTTGAAGGCTTGGTTTCACTCGATCCTGAAAATTTAAAAGTGAGACCTCAAATCGCGGAATCTTATACTACTTCTTCAGACGGATTGATTTATACTTTTTCCATTCGCAAAAATGTACTTTTCCATCCACACCCAGCTTTCGCCTCAGATGATGACCGTATTTTAACAACGGACGATATCATCCACAGTTTTGAATTGGCATGCACCAAGGATAAAAATGGCTTAGCGACAATGGCTTACACAACTATTTTTGAAAAAAATGTATTGGGAGCCAAATCCTTTTTCGAGGGAAAAGCGAAAAAAATTAATGGTCTTTCAGTGAAAGAAGGAAAATTAGAAATTAAATTAATCGCACAAGACATTAATTTCCTGAATAAATTGGCCAATATCAATGCAGCAATTACATCCAAAAAAATATTTTACTCCAAGAAAAAAGATTTAATCGGAACAGGACCTTTTTGGTATGCTGAAACACTGAATGATGATGAAAAAATCATTGCATTAGAAAAAAATACCGAGTACTATTTAAAGGATAATAAAGGTTGCAATTTGCCTTATTTAGACAGATTGGAATTTATCGTTGAATCCAATAAACAAAAGCAATTGTCACTTTTTGAAGCAGGAAAAACTTCTATTATCACTTCTTTGCCAACCGAAGGAATTACCAAAATGTTGGATGGAAGAATCAAAGATTTCAATGGCGTTCCACCAGTTTTGGTGCTGCGAAACAATCCTTTGCTAGTCACAAATTACTACTTTTTCAACATGAAAGATCCTAGATTTCAGGATTATCGTGTTCGACAAGCTTTCAATTATGCCATTAATCGCACAGCAATTACCAAAAACGTTTTACTCGGTCAAGCGCATGAAATCGGAATTTATGGAATTGTCCCTCCAATCAAAAGCATTCTAAAAAACTACGATTTCGAAGCTGTTGGTGCTGTTGGCTACGATTTCAATCCAGAATTAGCGAAAATGTTACTCGCTGAAGCAGGTTATCCAGAAGGTAAAGATTTTGGAGTAGTTAATTTGCGATTCAATTTCGGAGAAGTCGAAAGCGCTGTAGCAGCTGATTTTGCAGATCAAATCATTAAAAACCTAGGAATTACAATCAATTTGACAAGTTCAACCTTTGAGGAATTAAATCAAGATGCCACCAATTTGAAAGGTGATATTTTTAGATCAGCTTGGAGCGCCGATTACAACAGTCCAGAAACATTTTTGCAAAATTTTTACGGAAAATTGGTTCCAAAAACAGTAGAAGAACCGTCGGAAATCAATCAATCTCGCTATTCAAATCCAAGTTTTGACAACTATTATGAAATGGCATTACATGAAAGAAAAGTATCAGAACAACAACGTTTTTTTAATTTAGCAGAAGTCGAGTTGATGAAAAATCCGCCGTTGATTGCCCTTTGGTATGCAGGAGACAATCAAATTATATATTCAAAAGTTCGAAATCTAAAAGAAAATCCAATGAATTACTTCAATTTTAGAGAAGTATATTTTAAAAATTGGACCAAAGAAGAATATCAAAACCAATACATGAAATGAGAAATGCAATTTTAATTTTATCGATTTGTTTATCAACATTTTATAGCTTTTCACAATTATCTCAAAATGTAAGAGGAAAGGTCTTAGATACTGAAAGTAATTTTCCGCTTTTAGGCGTAAAAATTCAAATTTATACTGCTGATTCAACCAAAATATACAAAGCCACAACGAATGAATTAGGTGAATTTGAAATTAAAAATGTTCCTGTGGGTAAACATGAATTGGTGGCTGATTACATTTCATATCAATTGAAAACAGTTACCACTACTGTAAACACGGGAAAAGAAACGATTGTACAATTAACTTTAAATGAGGCTTTTGTGGCACAAGAAGAAGAGTTGGTTGTGGTCGGTCAACGCAAAGGTCAAACAATGAATGAACTTTCATTTATTTCATCGCAACAATTCAGCGTGGAAGAAACAGATCGTTATCCTGGTTCCAGAGCGGATCCAGCGCGAATGGCGTCTAATTTTGCAGGTGTTCAAGGTGCTGACGATTCAAGAAATGACATCGTTGTGCGTGGAAATTCACCACTTGGTATTGTTTGGAAAATTGAAGGTGTTGATATTCCAAATCCTTCACACTTTGCGATTTCTGGAAGTTCTGGCGGACCAGTTTCTATTCTAAACAACAAGATTTTAGCAAATTCAGACTTTTTCATGAGTGCATTTCCTGCGGAATATGGAAACAGTACTTCTGGAATTTTTGATTTAAAATTGAGAAATGGAAATGAAAAAGCGCACGAAATAACTGGACAATTTGGAGTTTTAGGAACAGAATTGATGGCTGAAGGTCCGATGAGCAAAAGCGGAAAATCCAGTTATTTGGCCATGGCAAGATATTCGACTTTGAGTATGTTTAAAGCGATTGGTGTTCAGATTGGAACAGATGCGGTTCCAACTTACGGCGACATGGCTTTTAAATTAAATTGGCAGTTGAAAAAAGGTGGTTCGCTGTCTTGGTTTGCGATAGGAGGAACGAGTGATATTGCCATCAAAATTTCTGACCAAAAAGAATATTCTTCGGAATTTTATGGTGAAGGAGATAGAGATCAATATTTTGGAACAACCATGGGAGTTTCTGGCTTGAATTACAAAAAAGCGTTGAGTGAAAAAACTTTCCTCACTTCCACCCTTTCTCTTTCTTACGAAAAACAAAATTCTCACCACAATTATTTGATTCGAACATTGGATACGACCTACCAAAATGGAAATCCAATTTATAACATAAATGTAGATTCAATTTATCCTTTGATGGGCTATGCTTTCAAAACCACAAGACTTTCTGGTTATTTAAGCATCAATCACAAAATCAACAAATACCATTTGATTAAAGCTGGTTTCAATGTCGAAGAACAATTCATGAACATGGTAGATTCAGCATTGACAGTCGATCAATCAAAATTTGAAACAAGATGGAATTACCAAGGAACCGCAATGCTCGTTCAACCTTTCGTTCAATGGAAATGGCGTGTGAAAGAAAACATGGATCTAACCGCTGGTTTACACAGCCAATATTATTCTTTTAGCAATAGTTTGAGCCCTGTTGAACCGCGCGTTGGTTGGAAATTAAGAATGAAAAAAGCACAATCAATCTCCGCTGGAGCAGGTTTACACAGTCAAACGCAACCAACTTATACTTACACCTACCAAAAGCTTGATGCCAATGGAAATCCTTATTTGCACAACAAAAACATGGGATTAACAAAAAGTATCCATACAGCGTTGGCGTATGAAAAATTTTTCAAAGGAAATCTGCAGGTGAAAACTGAAGTTTATTACCAACATTTGTATGAAGTGCCTGTAGAAGTCAAAAGTTCTTCTTTTTCGTTAATCAACCAAGGAAGTGGATTTGCTCGATTTTTCCCAGATTCATTGCAAAACACTGGAACTGGACGCAACTATGGTTTGGAATTGACAGTTCAAAAATTCTTCAATAAATCGTTTTTCTTCTTGTTTTCTGCTTCTTTATACGATTCAAAATACAAAGGAAGTGACGGAATTGAAAGAAACACTTCTTATAACGGTAATTACGCAACCAATTTCTTGGCAGGAAAAGAGTTTAAATTAAATGAAAAACAATCTATTTCCTTGGGAATAAAAATGACTTACGCTGGCGGAAAACGCTATGGATATGTAGATCTTGCATCATCCGAATTGCGCAAAGAAGTGATTTTCTCTGATTCCGCTTTCAACGAAAGACAATTTAAAGATTATTTCCGCTTGGATTTGAAAGTGAATTGGAAATTCAATGCAAAATCAATGACACATGAAATTGGTTTAGATTTGGTAAACATTTTAAACACCCAAAATTTGTTAGGATTAGCATACGCACCAAATTTAGCAGAGCCAACCAAGGAACCGCTTGCAGAAAAAAAGCAATTGGGTTTCTTGCCGATTTTTTACTACAAAGTTGATTTTAGGGTGAAAAAGAAAGAGTAAATTTTTAAATCATTGCTCTAATATCTTTGACATTTAATTGCAAGGTCTCTAAATCTCGCCAAATATTGGATTCTAAGGTATACAACACTTCTATTGGCAATTGACTTTCAATGATGTCTAATTTGTCAATCATATTAAAAGCGATTGCGTCGATTGTGACCTTAGAATTTGGTTGACCTAAAATTAATTTCAAGTGCACGTCTTTCAGCACTTTGAACGACTTTACATAAACATTATGGGAAACAAAAACAGGTTTCATATTTCCAGGTCCGTGCGGTTCCAGTTGACTGATGATGCGTTTGAACTTTGGAACTTTGTTTAACAATTCATTTTCTTGAAAAATATCATCAAAACGCAATGCATAATCCACGATTTGTTGCGGAACCAAATCTTCTTTGGCAATCATTGACTGGACAATGGATTCAAATTTGTTTTTGAATGCCTCAACATTTTCAAGTGGCATAGTCATTCCTGCTGCAAAAGTGTGACCGCCAAATTGATCCAATAAATCTGAGCATTTCTCCAAAGCTGCATGAATATCTAAACCGCGAATACTGCGCGCTGAACCGGTTGCTTTTCCATTGGATTCTGTCAGCACAATCGTTGGACGATAATGATTTTCTATCAATCGAGACGCCACAATTCCTATCACGCCTTTGTGCCAATCTTCTTGAAAAACAACGGTGGTAATTTTGGATTCAAAAGTAGAATCATTCTCAATTTGCTCCAAAGCTTCAGCGGTGATTAATTGGTCTAAATCTTTGCGTTCTGCGTTATTTTCGTTGATGCTTTCTGCAATAATTTTCAATTCTTCTAGATCCTCCGAAATCATCAAGCTAACCGCTTTTTTCCCTGTGTGAATTCTTCCCGCAGCATTGATTCTCGGCGCAATGATGAAAACCACATTGGTTAAAGTCAATGGCAAAGTTTTTCCAGCAACACGCAGAATTTCAGCAATTCCTAAGCGTGGTTTGGCATTCAATAATTGTAAACCGAAATAACATAAAATGCGGTTTTCTCCAGTAATCGGCACAATATCAGCACCAATGGAAATCGCCAGTAAATCCAATTGTTCAAATAATGTAGTCGTTTCCCAATCGTTGGCGATACACAAACCTTGCAA
>JBFYPS010000199.1:0-3115 GCA_041303135.1 Crocinitomicaceae bacterium
ATCACTAAATCAACTGGAAAAAAAATAGAATTGGTACATCAACCGCATGAAAATTATGGCATCGGAGGAAGTTTTACTTTGGTAGATGGAATGAAAGGAAATACTTCTAAATTTGGAAGAGATTGGTTAGGCTTTTGGGGAAAAGATATGAATGCCACTATCGAATTAGGAAAAAAAGAAACGATTTCAAAAATCAGTATCAACACCCTTTCTTCAGAAGGAAGTTGGATTTATTATCCAAAAAGTATCGGGATTTTAGTTTCAAAAGATGGTAAAAATTATATTCCAATTTCAATTGTTTCTTCTAAAGAAATATTTGAAAATAAAGGAAAAATCGTAGTTAAATTCGATAAACAAAATGTTCAATTTATAAAAGTCATTGCAGAAAACAACGGAATCATAGCTGATGGAAAACCCGGAGCTGGTTCGAATAGTTGGTTATTTGTAGACGAAATAAGTGTAGAATAATGACAAACAGAAGAAATTTTTTAAAAACAACCGCTTTAGCAACTGCTGGCGTAGCGTTTCAGGCTTTCAATGGAAAATCTGAGGAAACTGAAATCGATATCAATTCAGGAAAAGTGAATAAACCAATCGTACTTTCTACTTGGAATTTCGGTTTGCAAGCCAACGAAGCGGCTTGGGAAGTGCTTAAAAATAAAGGTAGAGCTTTGGATGCAGTAGAAGCAGGAGTAAAAATTCCAGAAGGCGATCCAAATGAAAGAAGTGTAGGTTATGGTGGTCGCCCTGATAGAGATGGTCGCGTCACATTAGATGCTTGTATCATGGACGAATTTTCAAATATTGGTTCGGTAGCTTGTTTGGAACATATCAAACATCCTATTTCCGTAGCAAGAATGGTGATGGAAAAAACCCCGCATGTGATGTTGGTTGGCGAAGGTGCTTTGCAGTTTGCCATTGCACAAGGATTCAAAAAAGAAAATTTGTTAGTAGAAGCTTCTGAAAAAGAATGGAAAGAATGGCTAAAAACAAGTGAATATTTACCAAAAGCCAACATTGAAAATCACGACACCATTGGAATGATTGCTTTAGATGCGCAAGGTAATTTGTCGGGTGCGTGTACAACAAGTGGAATGGCTTTTAAAATGCATGGAAGAGTGGGCGATTCTCCAATTATCGGTGCTGGTTTGTATGTGGATAACGAAATTGGTGCAGCAACAGCAACAGGTCATGGCGAAGAAGTAATCCGAATTACAGGTTGTCATTTGGTGGTTGAGTTAATGCGTCAAGGAAAATCGCCACAAAAAGCTTGTGAAGAAGCCGTAATGCGAATTGTAAAACTGACGCAAAACCGTGGAAAAAATCTAAAAGATATCCAAGTTGGGTTCATTGCATTGAATAAAAAAGGAGAATATGGTTCGTATTGTGTGCAAGGAGGTTTCAATTATGCCGTTCATAACGCAACAGGAAATAAATTAATCGATGCGAATTACTTTTTGAAATAATGAAAAAAATCGAAATCGCTTGTTTTAACCTTGAATCTGCATTACTAGCTCAAAAAGCTGAAGCCGATAGAGTGGAATTATGTGCTGATATGTCGGTTGGTGGTACAACTCCAACAATAGAAATAATACAACAAGCTCGTGAACATTTGACAATCGATTTATATGTAATGATTCGCCCAAGAGGAGGGAATTTTGTTTGCTCAGAAGCAGAATTTGAACAAATGAAATTGGAAATCGAAACCATCAAAAAACTTGGAGTTAACGGATTTGTTTTTGGAATTTTGAAGGATGATAAAACAATTAATCTCGAACAAAATGAAGTCTTAGTTGAATTAGCAAAACCATTACCATGTACGTTTCATCGTGCTTTTGATGAAGTTTTAAATTACGAAAAAGCATTAGAAGATGTTATTTCTTGCGGATTTTCAACCATTCTAACTTCTGGAACTTTTCCAAATGTCATGGAGGGAAAAGAAGTTTTAAAACAATTGGTCATTCAAGCTAATAATCGCATTGAAATAATGCCCGGTGGAGGATTGCGTTCGACCAATATTTCAGCATTAGACGAAATAGTTAATGCGAATTGGTATCATTCTTCTGCCATTACCGATGGAAGTGAAATTGCTAGTCCAGAGGAAATTGTTCAATTGAAGAAAAAGTTGCAATCTTAAATGAACTTATATGCCTTATATGGTAAAAATTAAATTCAAAAATCATTTATTAAAAGAGATTCCAACGGAATAACAAGTTTGGATAAAAAAAAACTTTTATGAGCTTCTTTTATATTGACGCGTTCACTCTCAAAACTTATATGACTTCTATGTTTAAAAAAATATTCTTGTTTTTGATTCTAATTTGCTATTCAGTTTCGGCACAGACTTCTTATCGCAATTTGTCAACAGAAAATTGGACATTCAACAAGCAAAACGAAGCAAAAATGCACAAGGCAACTATTCCAGGAACCGTTCACACCGATTTGTTTCAAAACCAATTAATTCCTGATCCTTTTTTTGGAGCCAACGAGAAAAAATTGCAGTGGATTGAAAATGAAAATTGGGAATACGAAACACATTTTACACTATCAGAATCAGAACTAAAAAATCAAAATATCGATTTGGAATTTGAGGGTTTGGACACGTATGCAACCATTTTTTTGAACGGAAAAGTAGTTATAGAAGCCGATAATATGTTCCGAAAATGGACTATTTCAGCTAAATCATATTTGAAAATTGGAACCAATCATTTAAAAGTTGTCTTTCATTCAGCAGTTCAAAAAGGAAAAGAAGAAGCGAAAAAATTGTCTTATACCTTACCAGAAAAGGAACGTGTTTTTGTTCGAAAAGCGCAATATCAATTCGGTTGGGATTGGGGACCACGATTTGTAACGGCTGGAATTTGGAAAAAAGTCCAATTGAAATTTTGGAATTCGGCTAAAATTGAGAATATAAAATACAGTCAAATAGAACTGAATGACAAAAAAGCGATTTTAGAATTCACAGCCGAAATTTATGTTGCTGAAGTAAAAACAATTCAGCTAAAAATTAATGAAAAATCGGAAACATTCAATCTTAAAAAAGGAAAGAATAAAATCAAAATGCAATATGAAATTGCCAATCCAAAGTTGTGGTGGTGTAACGGATTAGGCAATG
>JBFYPS010000200.1:0-15871 GCA_041303135.1 Crocinitomicaceae bacterium
TTTAATAAATCCCTTACAGTTAAACTGACTGTCAAATATTTACCAAGGGTTTTGCTCATTTTAAAATCGATGGTATTTCTTTGGATTTCATACACATCTGGTCTTCCCTTCACAACACCTGTAATGGCCAATCTTGGACCTTGGATATTGTAGCTCAATGTTGTAGTCAAACCAATTGAATCCAATTTATAAACGACAATTGCATTGATGATATAAGGTGCTTGACCGAACATTGGTCTAGTGATTGTATCGATAGGTGTGTAAACTTTTACTCCATCGATTAATTGCAAATCTTTGCGAATAAAAATTGAATTTGATTTTACCAAAGTAACGTTTGCTTTTAAATCAAAATTTTTAGAAATTGTTTTATTCACATCAATTTCAATTCCCATTACATTTGATTTATCAATATTTTGCCAAGTAATTCCACTACTTCCAAATCCCATTTCGATGTGGTTTCTAAAATCTTTGTAAAAAAGACTGACAGAATAATTGTCACCATTTTTAAAATAAGATTCTGCTCTAAAATCAAAATTCTTCACATGAACGATTTTCAAATCTGAATTACCATAAATCAATGTTCTATATTCATTGTCATAAACTGCAGCATCATTTAACTCTCTAATACTCGGACGAGCCACTGTTTGACTGTAGTTCAAGCGTAAGTTTAATTTGGTTGTATCACTGTCAATTAGTTTATAGATAAAGTTTGCACTTGGTAATACATTAACTTCATTTAAGTTGGCAGCATTTACTAAAGGAAAACCACCTAGATTTTCTCTTCTAATGTCGTTGTTTTTGTAACCTTTGTTATAATATTCATCAACATCTGTAAATATTTTACCCTGTTCAACTCTAACACCTCCTGAAAAACGTAATTTCTTCAAAAGTTCATAATCCAACATCACGAAACCAGCTAAAACACTACTGTTTCCGAAAGTATGATTTCTGAAAAAATTTCTTTCATTGTAATAAAAATCAACTTTTTGATCTGTTAATATGAATTTATCTTCATTTAGGTAAGCATCGATGTCATCATTTATCAATTCCACTTTATTCAAATTATTTCCATCAAGCAAGTAAAATTCATTCAAATCAGATTTTCGATCATTTCTTTGATAGGATGCTCCAAATTTGAATTTTCGAACCATTTTTTTGATTGAATCACCAAAAGGAAGTTCTGCAGATATTCTTGAATCTAAAATGTTATCATCTAAATAACGGTAGTACCTTCTAATTCCATCACCAGCAGTTGGTGCAAAAATATAATCTGTAACTACTCCATTTTCTTTCAAAAAGTCATATTGTGTCACTTTAAAATCTGGTGCAATACTGCTTCCTTTCGTGTATGATGCATTGAAATCAATTTTCATTTTGGAACCAGGAACAAAATGTTCTGATTTCACTTGATAAATCATTTGTTTTCTTTGCTCATAAAACTGATTTATTTGAGTTCTTCCTTCTTGAGAGACACTATTATCATAGACAGTCGTAAAATTTGCTACATCATTTGTCCCTGTAAAATTGGGCATAAATAACAAGGAAAATTTATTCTTGTTATTCAATCTATAAGCTAAATTGACCAATGCACTCCACCCATTTGTTTCTCTACTAATTTGGGCATTATCAACATAATCAACAGGAAAACCTAGTTCTTCAGCACCAATTCTTTGTGAAACACCATTTGGATCATATCTCACCGAACTACCGTATCTGAAACCGACAAAATAACCCAAGGTTTTTCCAAAAAGTTTGGTTTGATCTCCTACACTGAAACTTTGTGAGATGTTCAATGGTGCTCTTCGTTTTGTGGTATTCCAGCTATTCGAAAATCCATTGTTATAATTCGAACCATTTGGATTGATATTCTCAAATGCTTGAGGTTTATAGGTATTCAAATATATTGCTCTTGCATTGTTATAAGCAACAGGATCATTTATTAAACCTTTTGGCAATAAACCCAATTCAACTAATCCCAATTTGAAGTATGTATCTCCTTGTGAGCTTCCATCAATCCATCCAGTTACGCCAAGATTTGAATAGAAAGCACCCAAACCTAAGGCAACTAATTCTTGATAAGAAGTTGGATTAAAATTAGGAGTCAAAATACTTTCTTGCGATCTGTTTCTCAACCCATTGTCAAATCCTAACCAATCAGTTTCACTTCTCTGAGAACTGATGATTTCCTTGAATGAAGTTTGTGCATTGTATCCAATTTGAAAATCACAACTTACGTTCAATTTGTTTGGATATTCTTTTGTTTCAACTGACAAATAAGCTCCAGACCAATCTCCTGGTAAGTCAGGACTTGCTGTTTTGGTAATTATAACATTGTCAACTAAACTTGCTGGAAAAATATCCAATTTCAAGTTATTCGTCAATGGATCAAGTGTTGGTATTCTTGACCCATTTAAAGTGGTTTTCACATATCTATCACCAATCCCTCTTACCGTGATGATTCCAGCACTTGAAGAAACTCCGGAAACCCTAGCGGTAGCTGCAGAAACATTTTGATCTCCTGTGTTTTTCATTGTTTCACTGGAAATGTAATCGATTGTAGTTGCGGCATTTTCTTTTTTCTTGTCCATGTATTCATCATTCCCCTTGGAACGACGCGCAACGATGTTTACATCAGTAATTTTTGTAACTTTCAGTTCTTCTATTTTCAAAACAATGTTTTTCTCAATCACTTCATTTTTAAGCGGATTTACGATCAATTCTGTTGTATCATACCCAATATAAGCAATCAATATGTTTTGCGGTTGATTACTTGAGATTTCGATGGAATAATTCCCTTCAAAATCAGATCTAACCACTTTTAGTTTATCATTTTTATTAAAAACTTTTGCATTGTAAACTGGCTCTCCTTTTTCGTCAAAAATTTTACCTGTCAAAGAACCTTGTGCTTTTAAAGAGTCATTTGATAAAATAAAAAGTAGACAGCAAAGTGAGATTTTCAACAAACTGAAATTTCTAAGAAATTGGAATCCAATTGTTTTTAGATGAAAGTTATTGTGAATCATAACATGAAATAAGAAATGGAATAATCTTCTAGATTTAGATTACTCTTTAATGATTTTATGAGTTGAATTTTTACCTGCTACAGAAATTGTAACAAAATAGATTCCGCTTGGCAAAGCAGAAATGTCCACTTGTTGGTTAATTTTCCCATTGGCCACAGTCAAATTTGATTTACTCAAAACTGAACCTTTGATATCTTGAATTTGGTAAAAATCATTATTTGATTTCTCTTTAAGTCCAACTACTACAACATTGAAAGCGTTTTTTGTTGGATTTGGAAAAATTGAAATGTTTTCTTTGTCTAAAGTATTTTCATTTACACCAACATTTGAAACTGGTGATGTATAAATCAAACTAGGAATTGTCAATTCTGATGCCGTTGGATTTGACGCTACATAAGTTTCACTTCCACCAGCAGTTGGTGTACCAATTTGAATATTCAACTCAAAATGCAAAACTCCACTAGTTGTAAACTGACCAATTAATACCATATTACTCGCAGTTACACCTTGTACTCCACCCAAAGCAGCAATTGCTCCACCATTTGAAACAAATGAATTCCCTGGAGTTTGGTCAAAAATATCAGTTGAAGAACCTAAACCTAACGAATTTGGAATTACAGGAGTTCCTGCCATTAATCCATCTTGTGCTCCAGTTCCATTGATTGGTAAACCGATTGATGCATCCGCATTATTTAAAACATTATGCGCATTTCCGATCGACCCATCAGTATCTTCAGATTTCAAAACCCCCATTTGTCCGCTAGCAACACCTCCAACAGAAAGCCAAGAATCAATTAAAGTTGTGTTTTTGCGGGAATTAACTACACTTGTATTTTGAGGGAACACAGTTCCATTATTTGGATCATTGTAGAAATCAGTTGTTGTTGAAATTTTCAAATCATGTGTTGAATTTCCAAACATTTGAATAAAATTATATCCATCAGCTAAATCAGCAAAAACGCGGTAAGTAACAGAACCGACTTTCAAGGGAGAAGTAGCACCGTTTAAATCTGCATTTAAAGAATCCGCCAAATCTGAAACATAGTACTTTTCAACTACAACACCTTCAAGACCTTGTGAGTGAGCGAATGAACTTGCTAATACACAAGCAAAAAACATTGTTTTTTTCATAATTTCTATTTTTTTCGTTTATTTTTTTTTGACTTTGTTGAAGCACTCGAATAGATTAATTGAGGCATCAAGATTTCATTACCAATTGGATTTTTGGCAACATATTTTTGTATTTCTCCGGTTTTAGTTGAACCCACTTGGATATTCAATTCAAAATTAAAATCACCGTTCGTTGTAATTTGTGCGATTAAAACTGTGTTTTTGGTTAGTGAATCAGCACCAACAGATCCCTTTCCTAAATAAGCCCAAGCACCATTGGTTGTTTTAAATTCAGAGCCTACTTTATTTTTAAAAACTGTTGCTGCGCTATCAATTCCAAAAAAAGTTGGTCGAGGAATAATTTCACTAGATAATAAACCATCTTTATCGAGAATCGAGATTTCTTTAGAATCAGCAGCAAACAATCCATTTGGATGTTTAATCGTTTCCAAAGTATCATCAGAGGATTTTAAGATACCATAATATTTTTCACCTGCGCCTCCAACAGAGAGCCATGAATCCAACATCAATGCTTTTTTTCCTAAATTTCGTCTCGCAATGGTATTTGGAATAAAATCGCCGTGTTCTAAATCATTGTAAAAAGTAGTAGAAGTTGAAATTGTCAAAGGATGATTTGCATTTCCATAGGCTGCTTGAAATCTAAAGTCAGGATTTAAATCTGCATAAATTCTATACGTTACAGTTCCTTTAGATAAACCATAATCTTGCAACTCATTGTTACTTGTTTCGTAATATTTTTCTACGATAATACCTTCAAGCCCTTGCTGACTGAAGGAATTTAACACAAATAATAGACAAAGAAGCGTAAAGTAAAATTTGTTCATACTTATTAATTGAAAAACGATATTTTCTAAAAATTTGAACAAAATTACGCCATCAATCCTTCAACAAAATTAACGGAGTATTATCTTTGCATTAAAGAGTAAATCGCTATAAAACAACATATTATAATCATTATGTTAGATTAGTTTTAAAACGAAAAAGGAAAATTCAATAATTCACATGATTTTAATATTGGTTTAATTAAACCACAACTTAACGGTACAACAGAAATGATACCTAATTAAGAAAATTATTAAAATTAAGCGATTTAAAATTAAGTGATTAACCTAAAAAAGATTCGTCAATTAAGTTAATACTTGCTGAAAAATCCCTTAATATTGATTAATATGAATTTTAAAAGAATTTAATCCAATTAAATTACGGAATTGCTTTCAATTAGATCAAGCTTTCAACTTCTTTATCGTAGGCAAGAAAATATTGATGACGCCTATTAAAGGGAGAAATGAGCAAATGAAAAAGACTTCTTCAATGCTTGTTTTATCAGCCAATTTACCTAATAATGCTGAGCCTAACGCGCCCATACCAAATGCAAATCCGAAGAAAAGTCCAGAAACCATCCCTACTCTACCTGGCAACAATTCTTGCGCATAAACGATGATTGCAGAAAATGCAGAAGACAAAATCAAACCAATCATTACCGCCAACACAATCGTCCAAGTGAAATTGGCGTGTGGAAGCATTAATGTAAAAGGAGCTACACCAAGAATCGAAAACCAAATGACATATTTTCTTCCAAAACGATCGCCAATTGGTCCACCGATAAGTGTCCCCGCAGCGATTGAACCCAAGAAAATGAAAAGGTAAAACTGAGATTGTTGTACAGAAACGTGAAATTTATCAATCAAAAAGAAAGTGAAATAATTCGTCATACTAGCGGTGTAGAAGAATTTGGAGAAAATCAATGTCAATAAAATTACAATCGACAAAACGACTTTTGATCGGGATAAATCGTGTTTTTCTTCTTTTTTGATGTTTTTGTTGTTCGCTCGCCATTTTAGGTGCTTGTCGTACCAAATTCCTACTTTCATCAAAACTGCCAAACCGATAAACGAAGCAATGGTGAACCAAAGAATGTGAATTTGACCATAAACAGCGACAATTAAAGCAACAAGCAAAGGTCCAATTGCACTTCCTGTGTTTCCGCCCAATTGAAAAATGGATTGCGCCAAACCACGTTTTCCACCCGAGGCAAAAAATGCCAATTTTGAAGATTCAGGATGAAAAATGGAAGAACCGATTCCCACCAAACCTGC
This sequence comes from Crocinitomicaceae bacterium, assembly GCA_041303135.1. GTDB lineage: Bacteria > Bacteroidota > Bacteroidia > Flavobacteriales_D > Crocinitomicaceae > JAQVCM01. The sequence continues at coordinate 6,251 of JBFYPS010000200.1, forward strand.
TGATAAAAGCAAAGTGTAATAACTCCAAGAAAACGACAATAAAATGATTCCAGAAAGTGTAAAACACATCCCAAAAACAAAGGAATATGGTTGTGGTTTTTTGTCGGTATAAAATCCAATGAAAGGCTGTAAAAGCGAGGAAGTAATTTGAAATGTAAAAGTAATTAATCCAATTTGCGAAAACGTTAAGTCATATTTTTGTTGCATCAACGGATACATTGAAGGAATGACCGATTGCAATAAATCGTTAATTAAATGCGCAAAGCAGATTGCAAAAAGAATTGGATAAACCGTTTGATTTAAATCTGTCTGCGTTTTTTCGGCTTGTTGAAAATCCAGCTGTTCGCTCATCTTTTTATCTTTTTTGGACTTCCTTTTGGAGTTGTTGATTGACGCTTGTTGAACCTGAACAATAAAATTGCCGCAAAGATGGCGCCAATGACAAATCCAACCAATAAATTAAATTCCAAAAAGAGACTTTCTAAGGCAAAAGTGTATTTCATTGGAAAAGGAGTTTTGACTTTCAGCATGTCTTGATATTGCTGATTCAAACTGCTGATTTGCAAAATCCAAAAAATAATTCCAGAAATAAAAATCGATGCAATTACAAAAACCTTCTGCATAAAAGTCTCCAATTTCAACAATTTTTGAATGGAAAAAACCATTAATGGAATCAACACAAAAGCTGCAATGTAAAGCATTTTTAATTCGAATTGAGTTCCCATTTGAGTTGTTGTAATTTCAATTTTGTTGAGAAACGAAAATGAAAAAGATTGGAAAAAAGGATGCGAAACAAAACCAACTAATCCCAATCCGAGTGTAAATAGCGTCACTTGCAAATACAATTTCCAAGGAGATTCTTCGAACACATTGGAAGGTTGATTGGATTTTTTCGTGTTTTGATTTTGCTTTTTGGATTGACTCATCTTGAGCGCAAAATTACATAGAATTGAAAAATGAAGGCTTAAAAAACGGTTAAAATTTAAGTTTGTCTTAAAATCGAATTTTTCAAACATTTAGATTCATAACTTCGTAACATGAAACATCTTTATATTACATTAATTTTTTCAATCGTTAGTGTGCTTTTTTCTTGTGGTTTAAAAGAGAAAAATGAAACCAATCTTAGCAAATCAGATTTGGATTTTATTCAAAAATTAGGAATTTTAGACACGAATGAAACCATTTTATTATTTGAATCGAATGGTGGTCTAGATGGCTTAAAACAAAGTGGAAATTTTGTCACAAAAAAACGTGTTGCAAGTTATTGGATTGAAAAAAACAGAACTGAAATGAATTTCGCTTTTTATTCTGAAATTGATTCTTTGAAATTAAACAACAAAACCAATGCCTTAACCTTAGCCTCTTCCATTACTATTTTCGCTAAGTATCAAACTACCTTTGAATTATATATTGATGCCGACAGCAGCCGAATTAATCAATTTTACAAGAAAACAGTCGAACTTTGGAATCAAAATAAATAAAGGAAAAGTTTCTTTCCGAATGATAAAATATTGAAAATTAATAATATATTTATCGAAAGAATGAAACAACATGCGTTTTCAATTTATGCCTTTTTTGTGGTTCTTTTTTGCAATGGCTGGCGGCATTTTGCTGGCGGATGCATTTCCGTTTGACTTTTTCATTTCTTTCGCTGCACTCATCATCACTTTATTGATTTTTGCAGGTTTTCAAACAATGAAAATCAAATCAGATTCGCCTTTTTTGAAAATCCAATTTCTCTTTCCTATTCTCATTTTTTTCCAAATTGGACAAACTTTGTATTTATTTGAAAACCCTCGAAACGACAATTTTCATGCTGAAAACCAATGTTTGAAAGGGGATAAATTGATGGTTGAACTTTCCTCTATTTCAAAAACATCTGGGGTTTAAAAAAAATGTGAAGTAGAAGCAAAATATATTATCCGATACAAAGACACGGTACCAACTCGGGGGAAAATTTTGATGTTTATTGAAGATTCTGCAGCAAAACTGCATCGGAAGGACATTTGCATCATCAATGCTGAATTGACCAAGATTGGAAATAACCAAAATCCGGGTGAATTCGACAGTCAAAAATTTTGGAAACATAAATCCATTCAAAACAGTGCTTTTGTGACAGCAGACCAATTCTTGGTAATCGGTAAATCGGATTGGGAAATCATGGATTTTTTCATCGGTTTGCGCGAAAAATTTGCTTCCATTTTGGATACTTATTTGAAAGGAGATGAAAATGCTGTTGCCAAAGGCTTGATTTTGGGCGATCGCAGCTCTATTGACAGTGAAATTACCCGTAAATTTGGCAATACTGGAGCGATGCATGTTTTAGCCGTTTCTGGATTACACGTGGCCATTTTAGTGCAAATTTTAACCCTAATTTTTGGTCTTTTTTCCAGATGGATTTCCAAAAATCAAGCGCTGATTTTAGCGCTGATTATCGTTTGGATTTATTCAGCTTTGACAGGTTTATCCTCGTCGGTGGTGCGATCCGCTTTAATGTTTACCGTTTTGGCTGGCAGCACTTTGACTGGCAGAAACTACAATGGTTTCAATTCCTTGGCACTTTCAGCAGTTATCATTTTGGTTTGGAATCCACATTTCCTTTTTGACATAGGATTTCAACTTTCATACTTGGCGATGGTTGGAATTTTCTTGTTCAACAAACATTTAAGCGTGCTTTTTTATACTAAAATCAAATGGATTCAACTCGCTTGGGAAGGAACGATGGTGGGCATTGCCGCTCAAATTATGACCGTTCCTTTGACTTTGTATTACTTCCACCAATTTCCAAATTACTTTATTTTGACCAACTTAGGACTTATGATTTTTTCTTTTTTGGTTTTAGCAATTGGAATAGCTTTGTTTGTCGTCGCTTGGTGGAATCCATTGGCGAAATTAATCGCTTTCTTACTCTTTTGGACCATGTTTGCCATGTTGTGGATTATCGATTTTGTTGATTCTCTACCTGGTGCAGTTTCTAGCGGTTTTGTTTTACAATTTTGGGAAGTTTTATTTTTATTCAGTATTATCCTTGTTTTCTATTGGAGCATTATCAATCAGAAAATCAAAGTTTTAAAACTCACTTTGGCAGCTTGTATACTATGGATTGGAATTTTAGTAAACGACCGCTTTCAGAGGATGGATCAAACGCAAATTTGTTTTTTTCAAGCCAATGAACCCACTTTTGTTTTGCAAAATGGAGGACACAATTTTTGTTTTTACGCCAATCGAAACAAGAATCCTAAAAAAGCAAAATATGTTGCTGAAGCCTTTCAAAAAGTCTATCCAGGAAAGTTACATTTTTTCGAGATTTCGACTTTTAAAAAAACTTCCGTCAATTTTCAAAAGGGATCTATTCAAATTGAACATTTGAAAGGCGGATACGAGATTAGTTTGAAAGGAAAATCCTATTTTTTGGCCACAAGCGACAATCATGCAGAGACAAAATCGGAAATCATATATTCGCCTTGGTTAGCAAATAAAAATTTGGGAAATCAATTGGCTTTTGGGGCGATTCAATTTGAATTGTAATAAAAATTTTACATTTTCTCCTTTGAAATCAGCATCAAATAAGGATCAAATTTCAAAACATACTTTCTCAATTCACTTTTGATATCACTCACTTTTTCTACGAATTGATACTCAACCAAATAATAATCAACTTCGTTTTTGCTTGAAGAGAATTGATCTATTTTATTGTAAACAGCACTTTCATAATTAGTGTTGGTTCCATGTACTTCTGCTTTGGTTAATTCCTTCAAAAACAATTGTTTTTCCAAAGACTTAGAAGACCGAGCCAATTTCATTAATTTCAAAGTATTGACGATAAATTGTTCTTTTTGGTATCCAAATAATTTTCCTGCTTGCGTTTTATAATATTGATAAAAGGTTTCCTCCTCTGGGGCGGGATTTTCGCTGAAGTACATAAAAGATTCATTCAGAATATAATAACCATAGAAAGAAACCAAATTACGCGGAATTGTATAAGCATTTGTAAATTCTACTTGGCGAATTTCATTTTTGATATTCAAAGCAAAATTTCCAGATAAAACCTCCGCGCTTGAATCTGTTTCTAAACTGAAAACATGTTCTTCCATGTATAAAATTTCGTTTGTATCAGTTTGACAAATCAACCGTTGGATGCCAATAATTTCATCTAACTTTTTGTCTTTTCTTCCAGTTTGTTCTAATTGATATTTTTGTTCAAAAAGTGAATCCAATTTGATAAAACTTACAGGTTTTACGGTAGTTGTTTTTCCAAATGCGATTGAACGATAGGTCTTTTTCTGCGGTTCAAATTCGGCTTTTATTTTGGATTCAATTACTCTTTGTCGCTGCAATTGTCTATCTTCTGGTGGTGTTTGAGGCACATATTGTAAACCACAACTACTTAATATAGAAATCAAAATACACGAAAGAATAAAAATTTTAGTCATCTGAAATAATTGTTTGAATTTACCAAAGCTTGTGATTCAATCAAAGATAGTAAAAAAACTAAATTTCTACAATCATCATACAAATATCATCTACTTGTTCCTCCTCTCCTTTCCACTCAAAATGCGCTTGCTTGATTTGATTCATCAATTCATGTATCGGAGAATTAGCATGCTTTTGAATCAATTGAAGTAAATTATTTCGTTTGAATTTTTTATTTTGCTCACCCCCAAATTGATCTACATAACCATCTGAAAATAGAAATAATAAATCTTTGGTTTGAATCTCAATTTCATGTGTTTCAAATGGTGTTTTGATATCCGTTTTCCCGACTGGTCTTTTCGTGGCAGTAAATTGAATAATTTCTCCCTTTCTCAAAATCCAAAGCGGATTGTTGGCTCCTGCCCAAAAAAGTTTGGTGGTTTCAGCATTTATGCAAGCCAAAGAAATATCCATTCCGTCAGCCAAATCTTGGTTTTCATTTTGCAGGTTTTCGCTCAAATATTTGGCCGATTTTTCCAATAATAAACTTGGACTTGGCACAATCATTTCTTTCAAACTTGATTCAAGTGCATTGAAACACAAAACGCTCATCATTGCTCCTGGGACACCATGTCCAGTGCAATCGCCAACAGCAAAAAAAGTCCATTTTTGATTGTCAATTTCAATTTGTTGCACCCAATAAAAATCACCCGCAACAATGTCTTTAGGCGCATACCACAACGCCGATTTAGGCAATGCATTTAAAAAGCTACTTTTGGACGGCAGCAATGAATCTTGAATTCTTTTGGCATAAGCAATACTACTCAAAATTTCACCATTTTTGAATTCCAGCAATGATTTTTGACTTTCCACTTCTTTTGTTCTCTCTGTCACTTTTTGCTCCAATACAACATTCGCTTGTTCGGTCAGATCATTTAAATCTTTCAAGCTTTTCAAAGCCGTTTCGCGTGTTGTTTTGTATTTTAGAACAATTCCTATGCTTAATAGAATTGCTTCCAAGGAGGAGCCAATTTGCATACCAAAATCTGTAAGGAAGTTCGAAGGAGCCAAACCAAAATTTTTCAAAATGAATCCAAATACGGTAATAGCAAGCATCGTGAAAGCAATCAGGAATAATTTTGCTTCTTGGATTTTTTCTCTAATCGCAACGTACGCAATTGGAATAATTAAAATGTTTAAAATCAAAGTGACAGCATTGATTCCGATAACTGATATATGATAAAATATTTCTCCAGGAATTAAAGAACAAATGGAAAAAACATAGGCGAAAAAGAGAAAAAATCTGAATAAATTGTGCGTTTTGGGAAGATTTATTTTGGTTTTCAAATAGCCCATGCAGAAGTAAAGCAAAAAGAGCAAACTGGTAGAAGCAAAAAAAGGATTTGTTCGATCAACCATGTAATTTCCGCTCCAAAAATAATAGGATCCAATGCCAAGCAGGGAAATATTCAACATTCCAAAAGAGAAAACATAAGACGCATACCAAAGTGCGTTTTTGTCTTTCAAAGCGAAATAAGAAAAGAGGTTAAAAATAATTATGAATGCGATGATTCCGAAATAAATTCCGAAGTAAAGTTGCGTATTGACATCATCTTCCAAGAAAAATTGGTTAGTAACCAATGCCGGCATGAAGTGAAATTGTTCACCACCGTTGTTTGTTCTCAATAAAAAAGTATCTGTTGCATTTGGCAGCAAATAGATTGGCATGATGTAATTTCTATTGGAAAATTTACGGTTTTCAAAAGGTCGATTATCACCCAATTGCGCGATATTTTTCCATTTTGCAATTTTTGAATTTTGATACAAATCGATTTCATCCATATTTGGATTGCTGATACTGAGCATTGTTTGGATCGTGTCTTTGGTTTGATTGGTGAGCACAAAACGAAACCAAACATCGTGCGCAACAAAGCCAAAATTGGGATATAAATTAGGTAAATTTTGGAATTTTGAATGGGCTTTTATGGCAAAATCAAGTTTGTTTTCCAGCTTAGAATTAGCTTCCCAAAACCAAAAATTATTGTTTGTGAATTCAATTTTATTAAGGTTTTGCTTGTATAATTTTACTGCATTTTGAGCAGATAGAAATTGAACGGAAAACACAAAAAGCCATGCAAGTAAATACTTAGCAATAGATTTTGAGCAAGTAAATTGAAATTTATTGATCCAAAAGTTCATCATCTTTTTGCGTTGTGTTGTTTTTAGCAAAAGGATTGTAAAAAAATGAAAGTCCTACAATAAAAACACCAGCAATGAGCATCAATTGATCGTATTGAATCCTATTCATTTTCATAACTAATCCTACGAATATGCCCACACTTCCAACCCAATAAACAGGATTATTTTCTGAAGATTTATCAAATCTAAAAGAAATCAAATTCATGAGTAACGCAAGTCCGCCAGAGATAATCATACCAATTTTGGCAATATCTCGTGGAATTAATTTAGCACCATAATTTGTGAAAACGACAATTGCTAACAAAAAAGCAATAGCGAAACAAACTGAACCTAAGCGTTTAAACATCATAATCTTTCTTTTAATTAGAAAATGAGCAAACTACTTACGATTCTGAATGACAAAAAGATTTCAGTGAATCGAAAAATTAATCTTCTCTTTTTCTGAATGGTTTTCTTTCTTCTGAACCATTGCTTGCTGGTCTATCACTACTGTATGCTGGTTTTGCGCCTGCTGGATAAGGTCTCTTTTCAAAAGGTCTCTTTTCGAAAGGTTTTTTCTCAAAAGGTTTCTTTTCAAAAACTTTTTTCTCAGGACGATTTCCTTTTGGAGAAGCAATTTTTACGTCTAACTTTCGGCCATTGATATCCATTCCATTCAACGCTTCAATCGCAGCAATTGCGCCATCAGTTGTTTCCATCTCCACATAACCAAACCCTTTTGACTTTTTGGTTACTTTGTCAAAAACCACATGCGCATAAGTAACCACTCCAAAAGAAGAAAAGGTTGCTGTTAAGTCGTCGGAAGTAATTTCCCAATCTAAATTTGCAATAAAAATATTCGTCATCTAAAATTAAAAAAGTAATCACCTAAATGATTAGTACCTAAAAAAGGCAAATATAAGCAATAGTGTTCTGAATGTACAAATTTATTATTTGCAAGATTGGATTTTTATTTATGATTCGAATATCAAATGCTGGCTTTGTGGTGCCAAAATGCAGACTTCGAGAGCCAAACGCAGACTTCGAGAGCCTCAGTCTGCATTTGTCGAAATATCGCGTTTAAATCGGCTCTCGGGTTGACTTTGAGTGCCTAACGCAGACTTCGAGAGCCTCAGTCTGCATTTGTGTAATATCGCGTTGACTGAGGTTCTCGATTTGACTGAGGTTCTCGAAGGCAACATCTCTATACGCCATTGCCAATTCCGGCAATTTCGCATATTCACCTCTTATCAAAGCTTCTTTTTTCTTTCTACTCCATCCCTGAACTTGTTTTTCACGGTAAAACGCTGTAGCAATTCTTTGGTATTCTTCAGAATAAACAAGTTTGACCGGTAGTCTTTTTTTTGTGTGATTTGCACCTACTCCTGCTTGATGCTGATTCAATCTTCTTTGCAGGTCAATTGTACTTCCCGTATAATAACTTCCATCACAGCATTCTAAAATATACATCCAACCTCCTCTCATTTTGGTTTTGTTTTGAGTTAGTTATCTAAATATACAAAAAAAGTTGGTATCGAGTGCCTCAACCTACTTTTTTAAGTGAAAAATATTAATTAATTGAATTAGCAAAGTTTTCCGCAATGCTTTTTACTGTTGCTGAGGAATCCATTTCTGCAACTTCCTTAATATCTAAATTTGAAAATAGTAGATTGTATTCGGAAATGATCAAGATTTACCTTTCATAAATTACTTTATCAACTCAGAAGATAAAATTTTGCCCGTAGTTAGATCTATTTCTTCTTCGAAGCCACAAAATCTGTATGCAAAAAGTTTATCGTTTTCAATGTAAATACCAGAAACGCTAGATGGTCCATTCGGGTAAGCACGTGCTCCTATCTTCCAAAGCAATTTACCTTCAATTGAAAGACAATGCACATTTCTATCATCTTTATACCCAATAGATTTTAGTCTGATAACAATAAATTTGTTTGAAATGAACATTGTTTCAGCAATGGTTTCTTCAAATTCTACTGAAGAATTTTTAAATATCACCGATTTGTCTTTGATTCTAACAAATTCCATATAACTATTTTTCATTGAAGCTATTAATATTAGCGTTTAGTGTCTTTACTGCCCATCTCGTCGTAGGGCATCCAAATTACCTATAAACAGTAACTTATTCATTTTTCTTTTAATTTCAATTAATTTCCTTTAAGATTTTCTCTCCCAATTAACAAAGCAATATCAACTGTATCAATTTGCGACTAAATGACTGTAAAAAAGATAAATAGTCATTGATTCAAAAGTACTAAATAGGAATTAGATTTGAAATGGGATTTGTACTAAAGTTTAATTAGGAACAACATTTACTTTATTTTAATTCTTTTCGTACAGCTTCTAAATTGTAATTGTAACGCAATTCACAAAGCAATGAAAATACTACTATTATCTGCTTCCTATGGTAAGTCATCAGGAATATTATCTTCCTTGTCTATTAGATATCTATTATTTCCAGAAATAACCTTATGATCAAGTTTTAAAATAATCTTTAAAGACGATTTTTTAGAAAACACAAAAAGAGGTTTACCCGAGGCACTTGTAATAAAAAAATCTGACTCAAAGAACGGCTGATAATTTGAAATTATATCTGAAAGTGACAAACCTTTTAAAGTAGATAAAAGTCGACAATTTAATTGCACTTTGCCTCCTGATTCAATTACTTTTTTCCCCGATGATGATTCAATAATAGTTAGCCAAGGTGACAATCAAAATGTGCCGTTTGATTGAGTGGAATTAACTTGAATTGTTGAATCAAAATTCAATTTGAGTGTTTTAATTTTTTTTTCAAATCCAATAAAATAAGGATCAATGACTCCAATAAGATGACTAAACGATACATCATTGTTTGTTGTATTTCTTATTTCTAGATTAACAAATAATTGGTTATTATCATACAATGAATGTGCATCAAAAAGTTTCCAATTATGGTCAATTTCGATACTTGTGATGCTACCTTTAAGCACTTCACAATCTGGGGTGAGGTTGTTAACAGTTTCCTTGCTATTGCAG
>JBFYPS010000201.1:0-10613 GCA_041303135.1 Crocinitomicaceae bacterium
CTAAAAGATTTGGGTAAAAAGTGGTTTGCATTCACTAAAATGGATAAAGACTCTGTTGAAAATATTCTGAACGCTATTTGCAACTAGTCACAAGCCCTTATAATACCCATAAACCTCCGTCAAAAATGCAAAGCAATTTTGATGTTCCTTAAACCGCACATTTTTGGGGAAATTGTCTTCTACAAAAACGGCTGATTGCATTTCGTAGGTCATGTTTCCTTTCGGAGTAATCCAGCCGTAACCTCTTGTGATGGTGTGCAAGGCAAACTCAGGAACGTTTGGATTCATCAAATCTTTGCTCCAAGGATATTGGTCGGCATTTCCGCCCATTTGATATAACAAAGTGGCAGCGATATCAGCTTGCGAACCCAATACATTCATTTTTTTGCCGCGGTATTCTTCTTTGATGGCATTTCCCCAAAACAATAAGGGAATGTGGTTGTAAATCGAACTCGACGGATTTGTCACTGTTGGCGTTGGATGTCCATGGTCGGCAACAAAAACGAAAATTGTATTGTCGAACCAAGGTTGTTTTTTGCAATTTTGGATGAATTTTCCCATCGCTTCATCGGAATAAACCAATGCATTCATGAAATCAGATTCAACACCAGAGAAAACTTGTCCGCGTTTGGCTTTCGGCTGATCGTAAGGTGAATGGGTACTTCCGGTAAAGGCGCAATGCATGAACGGTTGCTTGGATTTATTCATCGCATCAACCAAAAAACCATATAAATCCTCGTCGTAAAAATTCAACTTTCCTCGAGGCAAATCTGATGGGAAATCACTTTCGTCTTTCACGACATCAAATCCGTGATCCATGAAATAACCACCAATGTTTCCATATTTCAAATCGCCGCTAAACATGTAGTTGGTGTTGTATCCCCAAGCTTCTAAATCTTGATTCAGCGAACGCAACTTTCTGTGTTTTTCCGGTTGCATGGTGATTGACACTTCAGGAATACCAGGAAAACCGCTGAAAATACTTGAGTTTCCAATTTCGGAAGTTCCGCTTGTGGCGAAAATGTTGGTAAACAAAATCCCTTCATTGGCGATTTTATCAAAATTTGGTGTTGAATTTTTAGTTTCACTCAAACAGCTTATTGCTTCGCCAGACCAACCTTCCAAAACAATGAAAACCACATTTGGTCGATTTGTTTTTAGAAAATAATTGTCGTGCTTTTTGGGATAACCCATCAAATCATCTGTAATTTTTTTCGCCAATTTCGGATCGATTTTCGGCATGTATTCATCAATTTCACTGCGGTTATACAACAAGTAACTTTTTCCGAAAAAATACAAGGAATTAATCGACAAATCATTCGATACAGGATTATTCGAATAAGTGGCGGCATTGATATTCATTGGAATGGGTTGCAAGCCACCACGGAGAAGCAAAAATGAGCTCGAGCCCAAAATACCAAACGAAAGGATGGCAACTGGTAGCGCAATAAACCATTTCTTGAATGAAATTTGGTCTTGAAATTTGAATAAAAAGCGCATCAATTTCCACGCAAAAACCAATTCTAACAAGAGAAAAACGAAATACCAAATCGTCATGCTGTAATCAGCCGTTCTGAAAACTTCATCTGGATTACCTAAATGCATGAAAACTCGGGAGGTCAGTTTGTGGTTCCATTCGCCATAAGCGTTTACTTCACCACTGTGAATGAGCGCAACAAAAAGTGCTTCAAAAAATAAAATGCCGTAGAAAAAGCGATTAATCCATTTTGAATCAGAAATTAATCTCAAAGTCAAAAGCAGAGCGGGCAAAACAACCAAAGCTCCAGCTGTGCCTAAATCTAACTTGATAGAATAGAAAAAAGCGCCCAACCATTCTCCAAATGAGACACCTTCAAATTTGTTCCAATTGTGGATTGAAAAAACAATTCTTTGAAAATCAAATACTAAAATCCAAAAAAGAAATAATTTGAAATATTGGAAAAAGAGTTTTTTAACCATGCAAACGTTTTAACAAACAAATATCTGAAACAAAATTAAGTTATTTCACGGATACTTTATTTAAAAACTCATTTGGACTTACGCCATGTTGCTTTTTGAAAGCATTAAAAAATGGACTGTAGGACGCAAAACCAACTTCTTTTGCTAAAGATTCAAGGGTATTTGATAGGAGATATCCATTTTCAATCAAGGTAATTGAATAGCTAATTCTCATATTGTTTTTATATTCAAGAAATGAAAGATTGGAATGATATCTAAATAAATAATTCAAATGACTTTCGGGCACACCAACTTCAAGAGCTAAATCAAACATTGTTTTCTTTGGATTTTTGAAAATTTGCTTTTCTTGTGCTACAAATTCCACTTCTTGAATTAATTCTAAGATTCGATCATCTAATTTCTCTTTCAATTTTAAGTCTTTTTCAGAATTAATTTCCTCAGATTTAATGTTCCACGCTTCCGAAAGTTGAATTTTTACTTCCTTAAAATGATGTGTTTTAACAGCCAGTTTTGGAATTCCATAAAGAATTTCAGGGGTTTTGAATATTCTCAGGAAAACCAACAACCAAATTATTGCTGCTAAAATGTAGGATATATGATTCCCAGAAATCGTATAAGAATGTGAATTTTCAAAAATGAAAGAAGTAATTAATCGAAGCGTTAATAAAACTGAGACAATAAAATAGAAGATAGTCCAATTTTTCATCACTTGATAATGATCGACATTGATGGGTAGTTTTTTACTCCATAAATTTTTATAGCATACATTAAACGTTTTATACAAATAGAAAATCGCATAAAAAAGAGAAACGTAAAAATTAACTGTAAGCATCAAATCAGACCTATGATTTGATTTTAGCGAATAAAACAGATTAAAAGCAAAAAGGAGGAATGGAATTATCAAATGTTTCAATATTTTATTGAGAGAAATTGTGGAATCACTTACAACAGCTTTGAAGTAAAAATATGAACTTGGAAAAATAAGGATTAAAATCACTCTGTAGGGAGAAACAATATCTTCTAAAAAATCTTGAAAATGTAAATTGTAGGTGCTAATAATTATAAAACGAGTACTTGCAATGGCGAAATTGAAAATCAAAAAACCATTGATCAGTTTGTTTGATTTAAGAGAAGTCAAAACAACATAAATTAACATGAAACCAATCAAGCCAGTCAACAATAAAATTGTGTTTTCAAATTGATTCATTGTGCTGTTTTGATAGGATGTGATTTGAAAAAATACTTCGAAAATAATTATGTTCAAAGTTAAAGAAATTAAACTAAAACTTAAGTTTTAATTCGGTAAAATCATTTAAAGGGTTGTTATTTTGAGGAAATACTTATTAAAACCTAGGAAAGATATCAAAATCAAGAATAAATAGAAAAAGCAACCAACTCTTGACTTTAAATTTGTAAGTGGACGAATTATCAATTCCGAAAAACAACCTCTTTGAAATAGAAAAAAACAATATGATTGAGCAAAAAAACAAAACAAAATTGACAAGAAACAATAGAAATTTTATACTTAAACCACTTTTTTTAATACTCCTTTATTTTTCGAATAATTCATTTGCTCAAACTGGAACTTCTGCAAATCCATTTACCGCTTTGGGCATGGCTCAAAACATTACAACGAATGGAATTTATTATTTTAACTTATCAGGTACTACGTTTAGTACTTATGTAATTTCTGGAGGATGGGTTCAAGTTGCATTTGACTATGGAAATGGGGTAGGAAATTTACCTCAAGTAACGACTTTAACAAATACTTCGCGTGGTATTTTAAACCCTACTGTTCTTAGCAAACTTGGTAGTGCAACAAAAGTAAAAATTAACAGTAACTATGGTAGTTTTGAGATTACTTCGTCCAATGCGACCCACGTTTCTCGAGTTGTAAATAATCAATGTTTGAATACTGGTTCAAATGACAATGGATTGATTGCAAGTTGGTCTGGTACTACAGCAAATTTAGGTTCTGGTTGTAATTCAAATTCCGACAACGGACTTCACCAAAGAATTTATCATGCGGCTTGCAACAATACTGGCTTGCATTGGATTCCTCTAAGCAATATGCAAACACTTTCTAATCCAACAGAAATTCCTGCTGCTTCCTACATGCAATTATGGGTACAAGCACCTTTGGTTGCAGTTGTTAGTGGCCCGGTTATAAATACACAACCATCAGTATCTACTCAAAATGTCTGCTTGAATGGAAGTACTGCTGCACTTTCAGTAAGTGCTACTGGTACAGCAACATTGAATTATCAATGGTATAAAAATTCAAGTGCTTCGAATGTTGGAGGTACATTAATAAGCGGAGCAAGCAATTCAACCTACACGCCATTATCAACAACTGTTGAAACTGCATATTATTATGTGGTGATTACCAATGCTATTTCTTCGGTTACAAGTGCAGTTTCTGGTTCAGTAATAATCAACGCTCTTGTGACTACTTCTAATGCTGGGCCGGATCAAACGGGTATTTCAACATGTGGATTAACTTCAGCCACACTTGCAGCGAATGGACCCACGACAGGAGTTGGAGTTTGGAGCATTGTTTCAGGCTCTGGAGGTACTATTGCAACTCCGTCAATTTCAACATCTAATTTTTCTGGCGTATCAGGAAATTCTTACACACTTCGTTGGACAATTACTAATGGTGGTTGTGTTTCCTCTGATGATGTTGTTATAACATTAAATGCAAGACCAATTCCTATAATTTCTGCCACTGGATGTGGTTCTCCAAAAACATTAACGTCATCAAGTGCAACAAGTTATTTGTGGAGTCCAAACAATGAAACTACCAATTCAATTGCAGTGAGTTTTAGCGGAACTTATTCTTTAACCACAACGAATGCTGTTGGCTGTACTTCAAATCCTGTTTCCTCAATTGTAAATATTACACCTGTTCCAATTGCAGGAACATTAAGTGGAACGCAAGCAATTTGTACTGTGGGAACAACTTTATTTACATCTAATGGAAATGCAGGAGGAACTTGGTCTTCTAGTGCTACAGGTATTGCATCTGTTAATGCAAGTTCAGGACTAGTAACTGGAGTTTCCACAGGTACAGCGACCATTACTTATACAATTGCTGCATCAGGAGGATGCAGTGCTGTTTCTTCAACGCGAACAGTTTCTGTAACGACTGCAACAAATGCTGGAACCTTGAGTGGTACACAAGCGATTTGTTCCAATGGATCGGTTACATTTACAACAAATGGAAATACTGGTGGAACTTGGACATCAAGTGCAACAGGAATTGCAACCATCAATGCAAGTTTAGGATTAATTGCACCCGTTTCACCTGGGACGACAACGATCACCTATACTGTTACTGGAACAGGTGGATGCGCAAATACTTCAGCTACAAGAACTGCGACAATTACCTCTGCTCCAAATGCGGGTGTATTGAGTGGAAATCAGGCAATTTGTTCCAATGCGAATGCAACTTTTGCTTCTGATGGAAATGCAGGTGGAACTTGGACGTCTAACGCAACTTCAATTGCTACTGTAAATGCAAGTACAGGATTAGTAAGTGCAGTTGCCAATGCCACAGGAACAGCTACAATTACATATACCGTTACAGGTACAGGTGGATGTTCAAATGCAACAGCCACTAGAGCAATTACCGTTACTGCAATTCCAGTGATTACAGTGCAACCGTCTACAACTGTTCAAAATGTTTGTCAAAACGGAGTATCAGTAGCACGATTTGTGACTGCGAGCGGCGGAGGTTTAACTTATCAATGGTATCAAAATAGTGTGAGCAACAATACTTCAGGAACATTAATTGTTGGGGCTAATGTAGCATCCTACACGCCACCTTCTTCTGCTGTTGGAACATATTATTATTATTGTGTTGTTTCAGGGACTTGTACCCCTGCAATCACTAGTAACGTATCTGGAGCTGTCAATATAAATGCTCCAGCAACAGTTTCAAATGCTGGAGCCGATCAAACAGGATCAACAACATGTGGATTAACAAATATCGCTCTGACTGGAAATAATCCGTCAACTGGTTCTGGAATTTGGAGTATTATTTCTGGTTCTGGTGGTACAATTTCAATTCCAACTAGTGCAACATCAAATTTCTCTGGAATAGCTGGAAATTTATATACACTTCGATGGACCATAACCAATGGAGGATGTGTTTCAATGGATGATGTTCAAATCACCTTCAATACAATTCCTATAGATGCTACTTTGGTCGCATCAAATAAGGTTGTGGAAATATTAGTTGTAGCTGGTGGTGGTGGCGCAGGATTTTTTCGCGGCGGCGGCGGCGGTGGCGGTGGGTATATAAGTGTCCCTTCATTTAGCGTTATTGGTGGTTCATCAACTGCAATAACGGTAGGAACTGGCGGAGCTCCTGGATATAACAATTCGGGAACTGGAGTACACGCAATTAGCGGCACAAATTCCTCATTTGGAAGCACATACATTGCCATTGGCGGTGGCGGTGGCGGAAGCTATGGTGGCGCGCAACAAAATGGATATACTGGTGGATCTGGTGGTGGCGGTGCTAACCAATCAAGTTCTGCAAATACAGGATACGGTGGATCTAACACTGCAAGCCAAGGAAATGTAGGTGGAAATTCTCGCTGCGGTGGTGGTGGTGAAGTCTCTGGAGGCGGAGGCGGAGGCGCTGGCGGTTCTGGTGCTGGTGGTTCTTCTGGTGGATGTGGTACTTGTTCAAATCGCCCTTTCAATCCTGGTGCTGGTGGTGCTGGAATTCAAAATTCAATAACTGGAACTGCAATTTGGTACGCAGGTGGAGGCGGTGGAGGCGGCTTAGGCGGAAACTGCACAAGTGGTTCAAATATTTCAGCCACGAACGGAAATGGTGGTGGACAATCATCATACGGAGGTGGTGGACAATGTAAGGTTGCTTCCAATAATTTCACCGCAGAGTCTGGTGGACAGGGAATTGTAGTAGTTAAATACCTAGGAACTCCAGCTGCAACTGGTGGAACAATCACTCAAGTTGGTGGATATACCATTCATACATTTACCGCTTCGGGAACGTTTGCATTGAGTGGAAGTACCTCGAGCGCAATTGTACCAAACCAAACGAGATGTGGACAAGGAACAGTAACTTTTACAAGTACAACTACTGCCGGACTAACCCTAGATTGGTATGATGCTTCTACAGGAGGAACACTCCTTTCATCTGGAACTTCATCGTACACAACACCTATTATTTCATCAAATACAAGCTATTATGTTGTTGCAAGAAATACTGCTACAGGATGCATTTCTGCAAATCGTTTAGCGGTTACAGCTACGATTACTGGCGGTTCTACAATTTCTTCCAACCAAAGTGTTTGTGTAGGAACTAGTCCTTCAAATATTGTGCTAACAAGCGCTGGAAGTGCGTTTCAATGGCAATCTTCAACAGACAACAATACTTTCACAAATATGAGTGGTCAAATCAATGGTACGTTGACTGGTGCTTCAATTGGAAATTTATTCGCGTCGATGTACTATCGAGCAATTGTGACCAATGGATCATGTGTGGGAAATTCTCCTGTACATACAATCACCCTAACAAATCCCACATTGACTTCTACACCAGTCACAGGGAATATAATATGGAGGGGGAATACTTCTTCTGATTGGACAACACTTTCCAATTGGAATCAATACAATGGACTAAATTTCATCGCCGCCTCTGCATTGCCAGTCGCTGCTTCGAATGTTATCATTCCCTCAAATAGCGCTTGTATTACTAATCAACCTTCGATTTTAACAAATACTGCTAACGTAAATAATCTGATCATTGAAAATGGAGCTTCATTAACCGCAACAACAGGAACAGTGAATATCAGTGGAAATTGGATCAATAATGGAACCTTTACTTCGGGTACTGGAACAGTTAATTTCAATGGAACAATTGCTCAAAGTATAGGTGGGGCTAATTCTTCTACTTTTAATAATCTAATTGTAAACAAGAATTCTAGTGCCATTACATTACTAAAACCTACGACAATAGCTGGTACTTTAACGATGACACTCGGAAATATTATTTCATCGAATTCAAATTTATTGACTATTGGAACCTCGACTTCTGCTGTTGGTAGTTTAAATTGGTCAGCTGGTTCGGTAGTTGGTCCATTGAAAAGATACTACAGTGTTTCATCAAATTCAACAACTGCTGCAGGAATTTTCCCTGTCGGAACAGCCACAAATAATCGGTATGCTCAAATTAATTTCACCACAAATCCATCCGTTGGAGGAACAATAACTGCAGAATACATTCCGGGTGTTTGTCCGATTGCCTATCAAGGTTTACCAGCCACGATAAATGGTGGGCTAATTAACAATTATGAAGATGAAGGATACTGGTCAATAACTCCTTCGGGAGGAAATTTAAATTCAACCACTTACTCACTAATCTTGCATGGAAAAAATCTATCTACTGTATCGAACCTGAGTACTCTTCGAATCATTAAATCCTCAAATCATTCAACGTGGAATGACAATACTGCTGGAGATGGAAATCATATTACACCAACTGGTTCAAATTCAGACTTTACCATTGGTGCGACGGGTATGCTGGGATTTAGTTGGTTTAATATTGGATCAAATAATACCAATCCGCTTCCAATAGAACTAATTGATTTTAAAGCTACTTGTAAGGATCACAATGTTAAAATAAATTGGTCAACAGGGTCAGAACAAAATTCTTCCAAGTTTATACTTGAAAAAAGCCGTGATTTAATCACTTGGCAGTTAGTTAATGAAAAAAGTGCAGCTGGAAATTCAAACTACTATATTGAATATTCAAATACAGATCCAAATCCTTTTGCAGGAATAAGTTATTATCAACTTCGTCAAATTGATTTCAATGGATATGAAAGTAAATATGGACCAATAAGTATATCTTGTAGTTCATCTGAAAATAAATATATCCTATTTCCAAATCCAACTTCTGGATCGTTTAATGTTGAACTAATTAATTCAACAGAGGATATAATTACATGCGACATCAATGATCTATCAGGAAAATTAATTTATCAAGTAAAGCATTTAATTTCGCAGGGTACAACACTGCTGAATTTTGAAAACTTAGAACTTCAAAAAGGCATTTATATCTTTCAAATCAAGGGTAATAACTCTACATGGGTAAGTCAAATGTTTACAGTTTATTAAAATTGGAAATAAATCACTTGGTATTTAAATGAATAATATTTTTTTAGTTTTCTAAAATTTAATCTGTAAATTGGTTTTTTGATTCAACAAAACGGATGGACAGACGAAAATTTTTAGGCATCACAGGAACTGTTTCAGCAGGAATGTTGTTTGGTGGAATGCGGTTTTTGCAATCAAATAAAGTCAATACTGTTTTAAAAGGCGGCAAGTGTTTTTTTCAAAATCAATGGCAAATTTTAGATGTTGGAATTGACGATGCAGGCAAATTAATTTTTGCTCCTGCAAATACCTTGGAAGGTAATTCTGTTTTTGACATCAATGGAAAAATTGTTTCTCCTGGTTTCATCGATATTTTAGCTGACAATGGCACAAGTCCAGGGTCAACTTACAAAATTTTCGAAAAATACAAAGTCTCGGATGGCGTAACAACAGCGCTCCAAATGCATGGCGGAAGTCCAGATTGTGCAGCATATTACAAAAGATTTAGTGCTTTACCGCATTACATCAATTTTGGTGTATCCACTTTTGTGATGCAGATTCGTTACAATTTAAATGGAATTGCTGAACGCAAAAGACAAGTTGAAAAATGTTTGAAAGAAGGCGCATTGGGAGTATCTCATAGTATTGAATATCAACCAACTCCTTACGAAGAAACAGTTGAATATGCGAAACTAGCCAAAAAATACAATCGCCCATTTTTTATGCATTTGCGACATTCATCAGAAGCAAAAGAACTTGACGGCGTTGATGAGGCAATCAAAATTGCAAGAGAAAGTGGCGCCAATGTGCACATCGATCATCTTCATTCAACTGGTGGGACCTATAAAATGGCAGAAGCGTTAGACAAAATCAAATCCGCTAGAAAAGAGGGACTTAATATCACTTGTTGCGTTTATCCATATTCATTTTGGGCGACTTATTTGCATTCGATGCGCTTTGCAGAAGGTTGGCAAAAAAGATACAACATTATATACGGTGATTTGCAAGTTGTAGGTACAGGCGAAAAATTGACAGCCGCAACATTTGCAAAATATCGAAAAGTAAAAAAATTGGTCGCTGTTCCCGAAGGTACAATGCCATTTTCTGAAACCATTGATTTGGCGTTGAAAGAAGATTTTTGCATGATTGGATCCGACGGCGGTATTGAATTTGAAAAAAACGCAAATTCTCATCCACGAGGAGCAGGTTGTTTTGCTACAGCAATCAATCATTGCTTATCTATCGGTATACCGTTGGAAAAAGCCTTGGATAAAATGACCACTTTGCCTAGAAATTTGATTTCTCCAGCTTTGCAAAACCGAGGCGTTTTGGAAGATGGAGCAATTGCTGATTTAACCATTTTCGATGAAAAGACCATCAACGGTAAAGCAACAGTTTCAAATCCAAATCAATTTTCAGAAGGAATAGAGCATGTTTTTGTAAATGGAAAATTGACTTTTTCAAAAGGACAATTGATTGGCACCTATGGAGCGCCAATCAAATATCAAGCAATTTAAATA